>JBGUVH010000040.1:0-8609 GCA_045134215.1 Acutalibacteraceae bacterium | reverse complement strand
GCGGTAAGGTGCTTCGCCGTATTATAGATTCAGGCGAGATACCTAACCTTATATTCTACGGACCTTCGGGTGTGGGTAAAACCACCGTTGCAAATATTATTGCCGATAAAGCAGGTAAAAAGCTCTACCATCTTAATGCCACTGTTTGCTCTACACAGGATATTAAGGACATTATATCTTCTCTTGACTCCATTGAATGTTCAGGCGGTGTGCTTTTATATCTTGATGAGATTCAGTATTTTAATAAAAAGCAGCAACAGATTCTTCTTTCTTACATCGAAAACGGAGATATTACCCTTATTGCCTCCACCACCGAAAACCCCTTCTTCTATGTTTACAACGCTATTCTTTCCCGTTCTACCGTTTTTGAATTCAAAACTCTTGACAAAAACGATATCGGCTCTCTTTTAGACCGCGGTCTGTCCCTTGTTAGTAAGGACGAGAACAAGGAATACTCCTTTGGACAGGGCGTAAGAGAAAAAATCGCTGTCAGTGCAGGAGGCGATGTCAGAAGAGCTCTTAATATGCTGGAGCTTTGTCTGCTTAGTGTACGTTTTGATGAAAGCAGTGTTATTACCGACGAAATCGCCGAGCAGATTTTGGAGAACAACTCCGTAAGATATGATCGCGAGGGTGACGAGCATTACGACCTCCTTTCCGCATATCAGAAATCTATGCGGGGAAGCGACCCCGATGCTGCTGTTTATTATCTTGCCAGAATTCTTGCGGCAGGCGATTTGCCAAGCGCCTGCAGACGACTTATGGTCTGTGCCTGTGAGGATGTGGGACTTGCCTATCCTCAGATTATTCCCATTGTAAAGGCGGCTATTGATGCGGCTATGTATGTGGGACTTCCCGAAGCCAGAATTCCTCTTGCCGATGCGGTTATTCTTGTTGCTACCTCACCTAAATCAAATTCAGGGGAAGCGGCTATTGATGCGGCTATGTATGATGTGGAGCACGGTATCGGTGGAGATATACCCCGCACTTTACAGAACAAGCACTTTGACGGCGAGGATGCGCTCGTTAAAGGACAGCACTACCTTTATCCCCATAGCTTTAAAAATCACTGGGTAAAGCAGCAGTATCTACCCGATAATATAAAAAATAAAAAATATTATCAGTTCGGGGACAACAAAAACGAGCAAAAGTTCAAAGAATATAACGAAAAAATCAAAAATAATGAATAAATTAAAATCACCGTCAAAAACTAAAGACGGTGATTTTTATGTTTACAAGAATTTTATTAGCTTTTATTGTGGGCGGTGCCTTTTGCGTTATAGGTCAGCTCCTAATATCCTTCACCAAGCTTACCCCTGCCCGAATCCTCACAGGCTATGTGGTATCAGGTGTATTTCTTACTGCCATTGGGGTTTATAAGCCAATTGTAGAATTTGCAGGCGGCGGCGCAACAACGCCACTGACTGGCTTTGGTTATCTTCTTGCCACAGGCGTAAAAAAAGCAGTAGAGGAAAAGGGTCTTATCGGCGCTCTCACAGGCGGTCTTACCGCCACAGCGGGTGGAATAACCGCCGCAATTCTTTTCGGTCTTATAATGAGTCTTATTTTCAGGTCGGGAGATAAAAGCTAACAAAGTATATCTGAAAGCCTTGCTAACTGCTCAAAGGTCAGCGCCTCTGCCCGTACCGTTGGCTCTAAACAGAGGCTGTCAAGAGCTTCATAAATTCTGCCCTTTTCAATACCCAGCGTATTGCTTACAGTATTGACAAGGGTTTTTCTTCTTTGGGCAAAACAAGCCTTTACAAATCGGAAGAAAAATTCCTCGTTCTTTACATTTGCTCTTGGCTTTTTTAATATATCTAATTTTATAACCGCGGAATCCACATTAGGCGGCGGCATAAAGGAGGTTCTGTCTACATCGAAAAGAATCTCTGTATCAGCATAATAGGCGGCGGCAACGGTTACCGCCCCTGCCTCGCGGGAGCCAACCTCTGCACAAAGACGCTCTGCCGCTTCCTTTTGCACCATAACGGTAATGCTGTCTATAGGCAGCTTACTTTCCAGCAGCTTCATTATCAGAGGTGAGGTTATATAATAGGGCAGATTTGCGCAAACAACCACCCTGTTACAGTCAGAGAATTTCTCTTTTATAAGAGCAGTCAGGTCAAGCTTTAAAGCGTCACCGAACACAACCTCGGCATTTGAAAAGTCTGCTAATGTGGTGCTGAGTACAGGCTTTAAACGCTGGTCAAGCTCTATAGCCACAACCCTTTTTGCAACCTTCGCGCACTCTACAGTAAGTACCCCGATTCCGGGGCCGATTTCAAGAATTCCCGTATCTGCATCAGCACAGCTTTCTGCCATAGCAGGACAAACAGAACTGTCAATAAGAAAATTCTGTCCAAGGGATTTTTTAAAGGAAAAGCCCAACGGACTCAGCAATTTTTCAACTGTTTTTATATCAGCAAGATTCATATTATCACCAATGTATATAATATAATATTTTTTCTGCTATTTCAATATTATTAGTCACTAATTTAAAAAGTAGGAATATTTATCCATCTGCGTTAAAATAACTTTTCGCGCACGACACAGTGTTTTTTCGTCATAGAAGCCTTCTAAATCCTCAAAAAGCTTATAAACCTCTGCTTTTTTCAGATTAATTTTCAAGTGAGAGCCGTATAACCGCTCTGCTTCGTCAAGCTGTTCATCAAAATCGGTAGAAAAAGGCTTGGCATTAACCCTTCTCATATTTTCGTAAACATCCTTGTCAAAAGGATAATCATTTATATCCGAAAGCAAAGCTAATCCATTATCAAACACAGGGCAAAGCTGAAAATTACCGTTTTCTCTTAAAAAAGCAATATTATTTGTATGTCGGTCTTCGTTAAGGAAAAGAGCATCAAGTGACAAAAGTGTTGAGAAATACTTTCCAACCTCTTCAATACCCGTAACCTTTTTCGCAAAGCCTACGGTATATATTATTTTTTCACGCACACCCTCCTGCTTGGCTATTGCCTCTGCCATACCTATACCGAAATAAGCTCTGTGAAGCCTTTCAAGTGTTATTATTTCCTGATTTTTGATTCTGAAATTATCACTTGCACAGCCCCTGTATATTTCATCCTTATAATCTATCATAACAGGCTCATATTTAACAAAGCTGTCTATATTGGATTTTTCTAAAATACGGGAAACTATAACCTCGCTCAGCGCCTCATAGCCCATATGGTCAGCTTTATACCACCTTCCGTTCAATATCCATTTGGGCTGATTTCCCTTTGATGTGTAATTTTCGGTAATAATTTTTTTTGCAGTAGTTAAATTCACTGATTTCATATACCAACCTGCCTTGGATAGTATTTAAGCTTTATCCACATATCATCATCCGATATTCTTCCCTGCGTTTTTTCAATAATTTGCAAGGTGTCGTAAGAGCTTATTCCCAATTCTCTGAGAATTTCTTTTTTATTTCCTCTGTTCTCGCTGAAGCAACGAAGTCTCAAAAACTCTTCAAACTGCTCCCAATCGGGATTTTCCACCAAACCGAAAGCACGGTGAATAATATCGTCTGTTCTGTTTTGAATTTCAATTTTTTTGCTCATAAAATCAACATCAATATTGGTGCAGGGAAACTGACGGTACATATATATAAGCCTTAGAGTAAAATGGCTCTCGGGAGGTGCGTTCACATATCTGCTTATGAGCTGTCGGGTTGTTCCCAGTTTTTGAGCTATTTCGTTTATGGAGATGTTTTTTTCCAGCATTGCCTTAATCTTCTTTTCATCATCCGCGTTTAATTTCTTTTTTCGTCCTGCCCCGCGGTTATAGTTCACCTTAACGGCTATGGCTTTTAGCTCCTTTTCATCATCTGTACCGAATAATTCTTTACAAAGCTGTCTATAGTCAGTCATCACATACGCACCCCTATATAGTGTAATTATTTTAATTTTATTACATTATATACTATTTTTGCTTTTTTGTCAATAAAAAAGCGCCAATATAATTATTGACGCTCTGCTATATCTTTATTATATTTCCTTTTCAGCAAGTCGCTTTGCAAAATCGACAAGCTCATCCTTGCTGTAAAATTCAATTGTTAGTGTACCCTTTCCGCCTTTTCCTGTTTTTACACTGACAGGACGGCGCAGAGCCTCTCTTAAGGAAAGCTCTACCTCTTTGTGAAATTTATTTACCTTTACTTCTTTTTTGGGGTAGGTTTCCTTTTTCTTTGCCATAGCTTCAAGAACTCGAACCGAGGCTCCGTTCAGAGCGGCTTTAAACATCTCCTGCTGTCTTTCACCGTCACTTGACAAAAGAGCTCTTGCATGACCTGCAGTGATTTTGCCCTCACGCAGGGCAGCCAACATATCGTCAGGAAGCTTTAAAAGTCGTAAAGCATTGGTAACAGCCGCGCGGGATTTACCCACTCTGTCGGCGGCCTGTTCCTGAGTTATAGAGAACTTTTCAATAAGCGCCGAATACCCCAGCGCCTCTTCATAAGGGTTTAAATCCTCACGCTGTAAATTTTCTATTAATGCGGCTTCTGCGGCAGTCTGCTCGTCCATAGCCTTTACAATAACAGGAATGCGATAAAGCCCTGCAATACGGCTAGCGCGCCATCTTCTCTCACCTGCTATTATTTCATATCTTCCGCTAAGAAGTGGACGTACAACAATAGGCTGTAAAAGTCCGTGCTTTTCAATGCTGTTTGCAAGTTCACTGAGCGCTTCCTCATCAAAATCCTTTCGCGGCTGCTGACTGTTAGGCTCAATTTCACTTATTTCTATTTCAATAAGTCCGCCGTTATCAATTGCGTTTTCGTCAAGTACAGAGTTGAAGCCTCTGCCAAGACCGCCTTTTTTAACTGCCATATTTATTCATCCTTTCTGTTATAGACGTTAGGCTGCTTCGTAGGGGAGGATAAATTATCCTTCCGTTTGTTTTGCTGATGTTTAATCGGGCGGATAATTTATCCGCCCCTACAATATACAATACATATCAACGGTTACTCCGTAGGGGAGGATATTTTATCCTCCCGTTTTGTTTTACTTGTGTATAATCGGGCGGATAACCTATCCGCCCCTACAACGTTCAATACATATCAACGCCTACTCCGTAGGGAAGGATAAATTATCCTTCCGTTTGTTTTGCACAAACTTATTCGGCGGCATCAAGGCACCGCCCTACAATTCTAGACACTATTCCCTATTTATTCCTCTTTAAAAATTCTTTCGCTAAATTATCATAAGCTATTGCGCCCTTGCTACGCTTATCATAATACTGTATAGGCATACCGTAGCTGGGTGCTTCAGAGAGTCGTACAGCCCTCGGAATTGCCGTTGCATAAAGCTTATTGCCGAGAAACTTCTTTATTTCAGCCACTACCTGTCCTGTGAGGTTCAGTCTGCCGTCATACATAGTCAGCACGACGCCTTCAAGCTCTAACGTAGGATTATACAGTCTTTTAACCTGACGGATAGATGCCATAAGCTGTGAAAGTCCCTCCATAGCATAATACTCACACTGCATCGGTACAAGCACCGTATCACTTGCCACAAGAGCATTGACAGGCACAAGGCCAAAGGAAGGCGGACAGTCAATAAAAATGAAATCATAAGAATCCCTTACAGCCGCCAGAGTCATTTTAAGCTGATTATGGCGGTTTTCAATTTCCACCATTTCCACCTCTGCCGCCGCAAGATTCATATCCGCAGGAATTATATCAACATTCTTAAACTGAGTTTTAACAATAGCCTCACCTGCTGAGTAAGCGCCGATAAGCAGACCGTACGCAGATTTTGATATTGCCCTTTTATTAATACCATAACCGCTTGTGGAATTACCCTGTGGGTCGCAGTCTATAAGCAAAACCTTTTTACCCGCTATACCAAGAGCAGAAACAAGATTAACAGCAGTTGTGGTTTTTCCCACACCGCCCTTCTGGTTAACAACAGCAATTACCTTTCCCAAAGCTTTTCACCCTATACAACGTATTTTATTCATTATACCAAATTTTCAAATAAAAAACAATCTATAATTGAATTGTAAATTAATTTATGTTATTATAATGTGTAAGGAGTGATAGATGTGAATAGAATTTTAGCCTTTCTTTTATGTATAGCTATGCTTTTTGCTCTTTGCGGTTGCGGTGCAGGAAGCTATCACAAAGCAACTGATGGCGACCTTACTGTAAGTCTGCCTGAAAAAACAGACGAGGAAAAAATCACACCCCCCGAGGTTTTAGCACTTTTGGGCAAATGGAAGCTTGTTTCCATTGTCAATGACGGTGTAACCACCGAGTACAAGGATTCCTATTATGAATTCAGAGAAAGCGGAAAAATAAAAATAAAGCTGGAAAGAAATACCGATATGGGCGTCTTTTCCGTCACCGAAAACAAAATAACCATAAAAAGCGGAATCAGCGTGTTTAATATAACCTATGTGCTAAACGGTGACACTCTGTCTCTCACCGATCAGGATAATGATATACACAATCTCGTAAAAATAACAGAAGAAACCCCCTAATCCCTATTCCCTAAATAAAAAAATATCCATCTCAAGATGGATATTTTTTATTTCTGTACCGCTTCTCTCAGCTTATCCATTTTATCGTCAAGCTCTGCGCTTAAGGTTGCGCAATCAAGAAGCTCTTTCGCCATTTCCTCGGTAAACTCGGTATCCTTTTTATATCTCAGCTGATGCTCAAGACTTGCCCAGAAATCCATTGCAATAGTACGAAGCTGAATTTCCACCTTCATATACCTCTTTTCCTTTGCAAGAAAAATCGGTACGCTTACAATAAGATGCAGACTTCTGTAGCCGTTAGCCTTGGGCTTTTCAATATAATCCTTCTTCTCTATAAGAGTTATATCATCCTGCTTTAAAAGCGCTTCGGCAAGCTTATATACATCCTCAGGAAAAGAGCATACCACCCTTACCCCCGCAATATCGCTGAGGTTTTCTTCAATGGACTCAGCACTGAAGGGCTTATCCATTCTTTTAAGCTTTTCCTTTATACTTTCAAAGCTTTTCAGTCTTGTTTTTATGCTGTTTATAGGATTTCTGTCAAATTGCAGAGAAAACTCCTCGTTAAGTACATTAAACTTTGTTTCAATTTCCATCATAGCACATTTATAATATGCCATAAGTGTATTATACTGCTCAAGCTTTTCCTTCCCCCACTCCTCAAAGGTGGCATCAAGAAAATTACCAATACGCTTGAGCATTGCTGAATCAACTCTCGGGAACATCTTTTAACTCCTTTTTGCTATTAATATCATCTTTAATAATCTTGAACACAGCAGCAGTAAGAGGTACGAAAATAAGCATTCCCGTAATGCCGAATACACCGCCGCCCACCGTTACTGCGGCAAGTACCCAGATAGCAGGAAGACCTATTGAGGTTCCAACAACCTTGGGGTAAATAAGATTTCCTTCAAGCTGCTGAAGCACCACGATAAAGATAATAAATATAAGCGCTTTAATCGGGTCCTCAGTAAGAATCATAAAGGCACCTACACCTGCGCCTAAGAAAGCACCCACAATGGGAATCAGCGCAGTAAAAGCAATAAGTGCGCCAATCATAGTAGCATAGGGCATTTTAAGAATAAGCATACCCACTGTGCAAAGCACACCTAAAATAACCGCCTCAATACACTGTCCCACTATATAACGGTGGAAGCTGTCATTGAATACATTTATGCCGTACTTGAACTTTTTATAAATATTCTCCTTCAGATAATGCTTAAAAAATCTCTTAATCTGTCGCAAAAGCTTGTTTTTGCCAAGAAGGAAGTAAATTGCAAAAATAAGACTTAAGAAGCCAGTAATAACACCCGAGAAAACAGCGGTAACAGAGGTAATAAGCACACTGACAACACTGCCTACACCCGTTGTTGCAAAGCCGAGAATCTGGGTAATTCTTTCCTGCCAGTTTATTTCCTTTAGGGCAGTGATAACCTCGTCAGAAATAAATTCCACCCTGCTGAGTCGGGTAATGCCGTCAGCTATTGCACTGGGGAGCTTTTCAATAAGCACCTGAATACAGGAAATAAATTCAGGCACAACAAGGCCGACTACAAGAGCAATAACCGCAAGTACGGTAAGAAACGCGCCTATCATACAAACAGGCCGTCTTGATTTAATAACAAATTTCTTTTTAGATTTTATAAAATAATGACGCTCGTAAAAGCTCATTATAATATTAACAAGATATGCAATAACAAAGCCGATAATTATTGGAGCCGCGGCGCCAAGTATAGCCACCGACACCTTATCCCAATAATTTATGCACAAATATAAAAGAAAAACAGAAAAACACAGCTTAAAACATAGCTTCCAGTTAAAATTCATTTATTCCACCGCCCGAAATTATTGATTATGCTTTTATTATAATATGTGTGTTTAAAATTATCAATAATAATTTTAGGAAGAAATGTTTAGACGCTAGGCTACACCGTAGGGGAGGATAATTTATCCTCCCGTTTGTTTTGCTGTTGTTTAATCGGGCGGATAATTTATCCGCCCCTACAACGTTCAATACATATCAACGGCTACTTCGTAGGGGAGGATAATTTATCCTCCCGTTTTGTTTTGTTTATGTTTAATTAATCCACATACAATTTATCCATTTCCCATTTAACAGG
>JBGUVH010000039.1:0-3789 GCA_045134215.1 Acutalibacteraceae bacterium | reverse complement strand
CCAACTTTTGCCGTCATTGGCGTTTTTAAGAGCCATAAACAGCGAATAGTCTTCGAGCCAATTAGAATTCTTTCTTACAAAGCTGCTAAAATCAGCTGGAGAATTTTCCATAAATCTTGAGAAAGCACGACGTAAAACAGCAAAACGCTTATGATAAAGAAGTGCATAATCAATTTTTTCAGGAGTGCCCCAGTCAATTCCTGTGAATTCCTTTTCTTCAAGATAACCATCTTCACGAAGCATATCCAAATCAATGAAGTACGGATTACCTGCATAAGCTGAAAACGACTGATAAGGCGAATCGCCATAGCTTGTGGGTGATAAAGGAAGAATTTGCCAATAGCCTTGCCCTGCTTCCTTTAAAAAATCAATAAATCTGTATGCCTCTTTTCCGAAGGTGCCGATACCGTAATTTGACGGCAAGGAAAATATAGGCATTAATATACCTGCAGCTCGCATAAAAATACTCCTTAAAAATATTTTACTATTATTATATACTATTTTCAGCTAAAAACAATACAAAAAATCGCTCTCTTTCGAGAGCGATTTTAAAAAGCATAAAATCAATAATTAGATTTCAGCGAAGTACTTAATAGTACGAACCATCTGGCTGGTGTAAGAGTTCTCGTTATCATACCAAGAAACAACCTGTACCTGATAGGTATCGTCATCAATCTTAGTAACCATAGTCTGAGTAGCATCGAAGAGAGAACCATAGGTGATACCGATGATATCAGAAGAAACGAGCATTTCCTCAGTGTAACCGAAGGAATCACTTGCAGCAGCCTTCATAGCAGCATTAATACCCTCTGCAGTAATGTCCTTACCCTTAACAACAGCAACAAGAATAGTTGTAGAACCGGTAGGAACAGGTACACGCTGTGCAGAACCGATAAGCTTACCGTTAAGCTCAGGAATAACAAGACCGATAGCCTTAGCAGCGCCAGTGCTGTTAGGAACGATATTGCAAGCAGCAGCGCGTGCACGACGGAGGTCACCCTTTCTGTGAGGACCGTCAAGTACCATCTGATCGCCTGTCCAAGCGTGAACAGTAGTCATAATACCGCTCTGAATGGGAGCATACTTGTTAAGAGTATCAGCCATAGGAGCAAGACAGTTAGTAGTACAGGAAGCAGCAGAGATGATTTTGTCATCAGCTGTAAGAGTCTTTTCATTTACGCTGTAAACGATAGTGGGAAGATCCTTTCCTGCAGGAGCAGAAATAACAACCTTCTTAGCACCGGCATCGATATGAGCCTGTGACTTTTCTTTAGAGCAGTAGAAACCAGTACACTCGAGAACTACGTCAACACCGATTTCACCCCAAGGAAGATTAGCGGCATCCTTTTCAGCATAAATCTTGATAGTCTTACCGTCAACAGTAATGCTGTCTTCACCAGCAACTACAGTATCGCCAAGAGCATATCTACCCTGAGCAGAGTCATACTTCAGAAGATGAGCAAGCATAGCAGGGCTTGTGAGGTCGTTAATAGCAACAACTTCATAACCTTCTGCGCCGAACATCTGTCTGAAAGCCAGACGGCCGATACGGCCAAAACCATTAATAGCAACTTTAACCATTGGAAAAACCTCCTAAAAAATTTTCAAGTTTTTGCTTTTATTATTTTATCCTAAAATAAGTAATTTTTCAAGACCTTTTTGTTATTTTTTTGTCATACAGCACAATTTGGAACAAAATACAATAATTATGCGGCTTATATGAATTATTTTGTATTATTTTATACAATAGTTTCAATAAGTTTTTCAGCGCAGATAAGACCGTCTACTGCGGCTGATACAATTCCACCCGCATATCCTGCTCCCTCTCCGCAGGGATAAAGCCCTTTTACCGTTAAAGATTCACAGTTTTCGTCCCTTAATATTCTGACGGGAGAAGAGCTTCGCGTTTCAGGTGCAGTAAGTATCGCCTCTTTATCAGAAAATCCCTTTAGCTTTTTATCAAGAAGCGGTATTCCCTCTTTAAGTGTGTCACAAATAAACTTTGGTAAAATCTGATTAAAATCTGCAAAAACCGTTTCAGGCTTAACAGAAGGCTTAACCTTACCGATTCTTGACTGTTCACCATAAACAAAATGCCCGACAGTTGTTATAGGCACCCTACCAAACGCAACAGAAAAGGCTTTTTCTTCAATTTCACGCTGAAGTCGACAGCCTTCAAGAACATCATCACCCTTTAAATCATTCGGTGATACACCCACAAGAAGCGCACTGTTGGCGTTTTCGCCGTGTCTTGCATTATAGCTCATACCGTTGACCGCAATCCCGCCATCTTCACTTGAAGCATTCACCACCTCGCCACCGGGGCACATACAAAATGTATATACTCCCCTGCCGCCACTGAGATGAAGTGCAAGTTTATAAGAAGCCGCTGACAAAGCGGGATGCTCCGCAAAATCGCCATAAAGAGCAGTATTAATATCCTTTTGCAAATGCTCAATTCTCACACCCATAGCAAAAGGCTTTCTTTCAAGTGCAACATTTTTATTCTTAAGTAAAGAAAAAACATCTCTTGCCGAATGACCAGTGCATAGTATTACCTTATCTGCAATAATCTGATCGTTTTCGGTAGCTACCGATTTTACTCCGCTGTCGCCAAACAATATATCGGTGACTTTAGCGTTAAAACGTACCTCACCGCCAAGATTTATGATTTCATTTCTTATATTTTTAACAATATTACGGAGAATGTCTGTACCAATGTGTGGCTTTGCATCGTATAATATGTCCTCATTGGCGCCGAATTCATAAAAAGCTTCGATTACAGTACGGCAACGGTGATTTTTAATACCGGTATTAAGCTTACCGTCAGAAAAAGTACCTGCTCCACCTTCACCAAACTGAATATTGGAATTTGTATCAAGCTGTCCGCCTTCAAAGAACTCCTTAACCTTTTGCACTCTTGTATCTACATCAGCGCCACGTTCGAGAACAATAGGCTTCATACCTGAGCGTGCAAGAAGTAAAGAGGCAAACATACCTGCAGGACCGAAGCCGATTACAACAGGTCGTGTAGGACTCTGTACATTCTTATTCCATTCGTATTTTTCCTTTTTATAAAAAGAAACATTGTTTCTTTTTATAAGTCTCTTCTCAAGGTTATCCTTAAGACAAGCAGTAAAGGAACAGCAGAAGCAAACCTGACTCTTCTTTCTTGCATCTACAGATTTTTTATGAAGCTGCGAACTGATTATTTTGTTTTTATCAATACTGAGCACCGATGAAACAACAGAGGAAATGTCAGCAAAATCAGTTTCAAGAGGTAAAAATACATTCTGTATGATTATCATATATACTTTTTAACAATCCCTTCAGCAGCACAGGCAGCGCTTGACCAAGCCCATTGCAAATTAAACCCACCGCAATCTCCGTCAATATCGAGAACCTCGCCAACAGCATAAAGTCCTTTATATTTTTTCGACTCCATTGTGGTATCATCAAAGTCCTTAGTAGAAATCCCCCCTGCGGTGACCTGTGCATTTAATAGTCCCTTTGTGCCAAATATAGTAAGAGTGAATTTATTTATACTTTCAGCAAGACTGCGAATATCCCTGTCGGTAAAATCAGCTACAGGGGTTGTCAGCCTTATACCGCTTATTTTAAGTAAGGTGTGACCTATCATCTTCGGGAAAAGTCCAGTAAAGAAAAACTCGGCGGTTCTGTCTTTTAAAGCTTCGGACCTTGATTTTAAGAGAGAGATAACATCATTATAGCTTAAATCGGGCAGCATATTGATTTTTACGGTTTTGTTTCCCTTTAGCTTCTCAGCAA
>JBGUVH010000038.1:0-6115 GCA_045134215.1 Acutalibacteraceae bacterium | reverse complement strand
GAGGAAAGCAAAAAAACCTCCATCGTCGGACTTCTCAAAAAACCTGCATTTTTTATAATGCTTATTATAATGTTTCTGTCTGGAGCAAGTGAAATATCGGTAGGAAACTGGATGTCGGCATTTGCGGAGCAATCCTTGCATCTGCCAAAGCTGCTTGGTGACCTTGTGGGACCTTGTCTTTTCTCAGTGTGTATGGGACTTGGCAGAGTGCTGTTTTCGTTTATAGGGGATAAGGCTTCTATGAATAAGGTGCTTCTGTATTTTGCTGTTTTTACAAGTATTGCGTATCTTGTTTTAGCACTAAGCGAAAATACGGTGATTTCCCTTTTAGCAGGTGTACTGGTCGGCTTCGGTGTTTCGGTAATGTGGCCCGGAACACTCAGCCTTTGTGCTTCAAGATTCCCTACAGGCGCTTCATCTATGTTTGCCGTTCTTGCTATGTTTGGTGATTTCGGCTGCTCCTTCGGTCCTTGGGTGACAGGTATTGTGGCTGATAGCCATAATCTTAATATTGCTTTTCTTGCCGCCAGTATATTTCCTATATTGATGGTGGTTGTTCTTATTTTTATGAATAGAAAGAAGGAAATAAAATGAAAAGAGAAAACTACATAAGCTGGGACGAATATTTTATGGGTATAGCTATGCTTTCTGCTCAGCGAAGCAAGGACCCTTCCACTCAGGTGGGCGCCTGTATAGTAAGCAGTGAAAACAAAATTTTATCTGTAGGCTATAACGGTATGCCAAAAAACTGTGACGATAATCTTTACCCTTGGGACAGAGAGGGTGAGGCGCTTAATACAAAATATATGTTTGTGTGCCATGCCGAGCTTAATGCTATTCTAAATTATTCAGGCAGTAATCTTAAGGGCAGTAAGGTATATGTAACCCTTTTCCCCTGTAACGAGTGCGCAAAGGCTCTTATACAAAGCGGTGTTTCTGAGGTTATTTATTATAGTGATAAATACAGTGACAGCTTTTCTACCCTTGCCGCTAAGCGTATGTTTGAAAGCGCAGGGATTAAGATGACCGAATATAAGAAAAGCGGCAAGGAAATTAGTATTAATCTATAGAGGAAGCAAAATGGAAAAACCAAAGGTATATTATACAGATTTCAGGGCGACAAACGGAATAACAATGCCCCAGAAATTAAAGAAGCTTATGTATAAGGCAGGTATTGATAAGCTTGACCTTAAAGGAAAATTTGTTGCTATTAAGATACATTTCGGTGAGATGGGCAACCTTGCCTTTATTCGTCCTAACTATGCGAAAGCGGTAGCAGAGGTAATAAGTGAGCTTGGCGGAAAGCCCTTCCTTACCGACTGTAACACACTTTACCCGGGAAGCAGAAAAAATGCAATTGAGCATTTATATACCGCTTGGGAAAACGGCTTTTCACCTCTTTCGGCAGGCTGTCCCGTAATTATTGCCGACGGACTCAAGGGTACAGATGAGGTAGAGGTTATAGTAGAAAACGGCGAATATGTTAAAAAAGCAAAAATCGGTCACGCCATTATGGATGCCGATGTTTATATAAGCCTTTCTCATTTCAAGGGACACGAAAATACAGGCTTTGGCGGTGCAATTAAAAATACGGGAATGGGCTGCGGAAGCAGAGCGGGAAAAATGGAGCAGCATAATTCAGGTAAGCCTCAGGTATTTTATGATAAATGCAAGGGCTGTATGCTGTGTGTAAAGCAGTGCGCTCACGACGCTATTTCCTATGATGAAAACAGGAAAGCCAGTATTGACACAGAAAAGTGTGTAGGCTGCGGAAGATGTATCGGTGGCTGTAATTTTGATGCTATAGCTAATATTAATTACTCTGCAAACTTCGAGCTTAACTGTAAAATGGCTGAATACAGTAAGGCAGTAGTACAGGGAAGAGAACAATTCCATATTAATATGGTAATGGATATTTCACCTAATTGCGACTGTCACGCAGAAAACGATGCACCCATTCTGCCTGATATTGGTATGTTTATAAGTCAGGATATGGTGGCTCTTGACAGAGCTTGTGCTGATATGTGTCTTAAGCAAACGCCTCTGCCTAACAGTCAGCTAAGCGATAATATGTCAAAGGACGGTTTTGTTGACAAATGCGACCATTTCCATAACAGCTCACCCAATTCTGAGTGGAAAAGCTGTCTTGAACACGGTGAGAAAATCGGTCTTGGAACTCAAAGATATGAACTGGAGTATGTGAAATGACCAAAAGTACAGTCAGAAAATTAGCTATCTCTGCGCTTTTTCTCGCTATAGGTATGGTTCTTCCAAGCATTACGGGACTTGTGAGGGTTATTGGCAATATGCTTCTTCCTATGCATATACCTGTTATGCTGTGCGGTATTATTTGCGGATGGCAATTCGGAGGCGCTATAGGAATAATGCTTCCTATACTGCGTTCTCTTATTTTTACAATGCCGCCTATGTATCCAAATGCCTGTGCTATGGCGGTGGAGCTTTGCACCTATGGTGTGGTAATAGGAATTGTGTATAAGCTTGTTAAAGATAAAAAAGGCGGAATATTCATAGCGCTTATAGTCTCAATGCTCTCGGGCAGAATTGTATGGGGAATAGTGATTTCCCTGCTTACTGTACTTGCAGGCGGCACATATACCTTTGCTATGTATTTTACAAGAGCCTTTATAGAAGCTATACCGGGACTTATAATCCAGCTTATCCTGATTCCCACAATAATAATAGCGCTTCGAAAAGCGAAAATGATAGAATAGAAAACGGACTTCAAAAGAAGTCCGTTAATTTTATATTACCGTTGCACCTTGAGTATCTATATCAAGGTTTAATACCTGCCAATTATAGCCGGCTTTTTGAAGCTCTGCTTTTATGTTATCTGCAAAATCTTCTTTGTCGGTCAGACACAGACAGGTAGGCCCTGCACCGCTTAAACAAAAGGCAATACAGCCAAGCTCTTTTGCAATATTTTCAGCCTCGTCATAGCCCTTTATAAGTCCTCTTCTGTATGGCTGATGAAGTCGGTCATCAAGGGAAAGGGATATGAGCTTTTTATCTCCGTTTTCAAGAGCCTTTAAAAGCACCGCAAGACGAGAGGAATTAAATACCGCATCTTTAAAGGGAATCTCGCTGGGAAGTACGCTTCGCGCAAGTTTTGTGAGCAGCTCGAAATCGGGAATAAGAGCTACAAACCTTAAGGACGGATGAATACTGTAGCTGACAGAATAAGGAATATCACCATTTGTAAAGGAAGCGGTAAGTCCGCCGTAAATAGCAGGGGAGAGGTTATCGGGGTGTCCCTCGATATTGTTGCAGACAGTAAGTATTTCCTGTTTTGTCAGTTTGTTTCCAAGAAGGGTATTAGCGGCAGAGGCTCCTGCAACAATAAGTGCGGCACTGGAGCCAAGTCCTCTGGAAACAGGAACACAGATACTGTCAAAGGATATGTGACAGCCGGGAACCTCTTTATTAAGATATGTATAAACATCTCTAAAACCAATATAAGCAAGGTTTTCCTCATTGGCGTACTTTTCTTCACAGTCTGAGAAGGAAACGCCCTTTTCTTTGATTTCAAAGGTAAGGGTATTATAAAGAGTAAAGGCACAGCCGACAGAGTCAAAGCCTGGACCTAAATTAGCCGTAGTAGCAGGAACGCGTACAGTACATTTTACCACTTTTTCTGCGCCACCTTTGTTAAAACATAGTCAGTAAGCTTTTCCTTTTCGATTACATCGGTATGAAGCACCGTTTTTTCTTCCAGACCTGAAAGATTTTTAGGAATAGCTACGCCTGTTATTTCGTGAATTTTGTCCATTACCCTGAACTCATTACTGTCAGGTTCTTCGCCAAGGGCAGTAAGAACGGCAACAGGAAATTTATAAGGAGAGGCGGTAGAAAGGACAACGGTTTTGCCGCTTAAATTACTGTCTAAAGCAGCACGCATAGCAACAGCAGTATGGGTGTCACAGAGATAACCGTCCTTATCATAAACCTCTTTTATGGTTTTAAGGGTGGTTTCGTCATCGCAGAAAGCAGCAGTAAAGCTTTCCTGAATACGAGAAAGAAGCGTATCGCTTACCTTATAAACACCCTTTTCAAAAAGGTCCTTCATATAACCTGCAACCTCATCTGCATTACCGTCAGAGAGTAGATACAAAAGACGCTCAAGGTTACTGGAAACAAGAATATCCATAGAGGGAGATATGGTTTTATAAAAATCTCTTCTGCGGTCATAAACGCCTGTGGTAATAAAATCGGTAAGAATGTTATTGGCATTGGAAGCGCAAACAAGCTTACCTATGGGTAGTCCCATACATTTTGCAAAGTATCCGGCAAGAATATCACCGAAGTTGCCTGTTGGAACAACAAAGTTTATTTTGTCTCCTACTTTTATTTCTCCTTTTTTTACAAGGGAGGAATATGCGGTGAAATAGTAAACCACCTGAGGAGCGAGTCTGCCTATGTTAATAGAATTTGCACTGGACAGCTCTACAGAGTCTATCCCGCTGTTTTTAAAATCTGCAAAAGCATTTTTAACTCCTGTCTGAGCATCGTCAAAATTTCCTTTAACAGCGCAAACGCAAACATTGTTTCCTTCTTGGGTGACCATCTGGGCTTTCTGTACCGCACTTACACCGCCGTCGGGATAGAATACAATAATCTTAATGCCCTCTACATCATGGAAGCCTTCAAGAGCAGCTTTTCCTGTGTCACCACTGGTAGCGGTAAGAATAACGGTGTCCTTTTCCTTGCCAAGCATTTTTCTGCCCTGTGTCATAAGACGGGGAAGCATAGAAAGAGCAACATCCTTAAAGGCGCTGGTTGGGCCTCTGAAAAGCTCAAGAACAAAATTATCCCCAACCTTTACAAGAGGAGTAAGCTCGTCGGTTTCAAATCTGCCTTTATAAGCCTTTTCTACCATACGGTGCATATCTTCCTTTGAAAAATCGTCAAGAAGAACACCCAGCACCTTTTCGGCAGTTTCCATAGATGTGAGATTAAGTACACTTTTATAATCGAAATTTAAAGAGGAAAAGTCTTTAAGCATATAAAGACCGCCGTCATCGGCAATGCCCTTTACAACAGCCTGTGCGCTGTTAACCTGTTCACTATTATTTCTTGTACTCTGATAAACCATTTCTATGACTCCATTCAAGCTTTATTAGATATAGTATAAACCCTTTAAAGCATTTTTGCAAGTTTTTCACAAATTAAAGTAAGCTGATTATAGGTAAGGGTGAAGTCACCGCTGTACCAAGGGTCTGCAACATCGCCGTTAATGTCGGCTATATCAAGCATACGCTTTATCTTATTTTCACCGTCACCGCCGAAAAAGGCTTCACAGCGTCGGCACTGATATTGCTCAGCACAAAGAATAAGGTCGAAATTATCATAATCCGCAGGTCTTATTTTTCTTGCGCGGTGGTTGTTTGCCGTAATACCGTGTTTTAAAAGCTCTGCTCGGGCAGGGGGATATATTGGGTTGCCCTCCTCCTCATCGCTTATTCCCGCAGAAGCAATATAAACATCAGTTATTCCGTTTTTCTCGCAATAGTCTTTAAGCATATATTCAGCCATAGCGCTACGGCATATATTTCCAAGACAAACAAAAAGAATTCTCATAATTTTACTCCTTTTCTCTCATAATGGCGGTAGCCTTTTTCATTGTGCGGGAAAGGAAGATTATACTTAAAATAAGGGATACTATTTCGGCAATAGGAAAAGCAAACCACACAAGAGTTACATTTCCTGTAAGGGATAAAAGCCACGCAGACGGAATAAGGACAACAAGCTGACGGCAGACCGACACAATAAGACTGTAAAAGGGATTGCCGATAGCCTGACACACACTTCCCGCGATAATGCAGAAGCCTGCAAAAAGGAAGGGAATGGCAATTATTCTAAGGGCAGGAATACCTAATTTTATCATTTGGGCATCAGCGCTGAATAAGGAAAGTAAAATATGAGGGAAAATCTCGAAAACAGCAAGTCCTAAAAGCATTATGCAAACGGCAGTGAAAATAGTGAGACGAACGGTCTTTTTAACGCGTTCCGCTTTTTTTGCACCAAAGTTATATGCAATAATAGGTACCATTCCGTTATTAAGTCCAAAGACAGGCATAAATACAAAGCTCTGAAGCTT
>JBGUVH010000037.1:0-2042 GCA_045134215.1 Acutalibacteraceae bacterium | reverse complement strand
GGCGAGGACAGCGGAAAAGCTATTATACAGACTGTAAATCCCGAAAGCAACCTTATACATCTTGCTGTGAAACAGGATTATGACGCGTTTTACAGTGATGAAATACTGACCAGAAAAATGATGGTATATCCGCCCTACTGTGATATAGCTCTTCTAATGGTGTCGTCATCTGACAGAGGGTTGGCTGAGGAAGCAGTATTTAAGATTTTTGATAACATAAAAAATATGCTTGAAGAGGAATATTCCGATGTAAAGCTTGTAATATTAGGACCGTCGACAGCCTCCGTTGTCAAGGTTAACACCCGTTACAGATACCGAATGATTATAAAATGCAGATGTAACGCGCGTTTTCGTGAAATGATAGGAAAGGCAATGGATATTCGGCGTAAAAATGATTTATCGGTGTTTATTGATATTAATCCCGAATCTGTTATATAGGAGAATTTTATGGCTACAAGAAATATAACCAAGTACGGAAAGGACCCAATTCTCAAAAAGGTCTGCCGTTCACAGCTTACCTTTGATGACCGTCTATCTATGATTCTTGATGATATGGCGGAAACAATGTACGCAGCAGAGGGTGTGGGACTTGCCGCACCGCAGATTGGAATACTCCGTCGTTATTGCGTAATAGATATTGGCGAGGGTATAGTTGAGCTTATTAACCCTGTTATTGTTGAAAAGGATGGGGAGCAGACAGGACAGGAGGGCTGTCTTTCGGTTCCCGGTGTTTATAAGGATGTAACACGTCCTATGCGCGTCAAGGTAAGAGCGCAGAACCGTAAGGGTGAAAACATTGTGGTTGAGGGCGAAGGTCTTATGGCAAGAGCTCTATGTCACGAAATTGACCATCTTGACGGTGTTGTATTTTTGGACAGAGCTGAAAAATAAGAGGCGATAAATAGTTATGAAAATTGTTTTTATGGGAACCCCCGATTATGCTGTTCCTACTTTAAAGACTATAGTTAACGACGGACATAATGTCGCTGCTGTTTTTTGTCAGCCCGATAAGCCTGTGGGCAGAAAGAAAATTCTTACTCCACCTGCTGTTAAGCTTTGTGCCGAAGAATTCGGTATTCCTGTTTATCAGCCTGATACTGTACGAAGTGATGAGGTTTATGATACGCTTTGCCAAATTAATCCAGATGTTATTGTAGTGGTAGCTTACGGTAAAATTCTTCCTGAAAGAATTTTAAAGCTTTCAAAGTTTGGCTGTATCAACGGTCATGGCTCAATTCTTCCTAAATACAGAGGCGCCGCACCAATTCAGTGGGCAGTTATTAACGGTGAAGAGGAAACAGGCGTTACCGCTATGTATATGGATAAGGGTATTGATACAGGCGATATACTGCAGATTGCAAAAACAAAGATTGGCGAAAAGGAAACAGCAGAGCAACTGTTTGACAGACTTTCTATAATCACCGCTCAGCTTTTAAGCGATACTCTTAAGAAGGCTGAAAAAGGCGAACTTAAACCCGTTAAGCAGGATGAAAGTCAGGCTACTTATGCACCTATTATAAATAAAGAAATGGCGCTTATTGATTTTTCAAGGTCTGCAAAAGACGTGTTTAATGCTGTAAGAGGCTTTAATTCTTGGCCTGTTGCTTACTGTTATTTTGAGGGAAAACGGCTTAAAATATTTTCCTGTAGTGTTACCGAGGGACATTCCGAAAATCCCGGTACTGTTATTTGCTCTGACGGACAGCTTGTTGTTGCCTGCGGTGAGGGTGCCGTTTCCTTTGAAGAAATTCAGCTTGAGGGCTCTAAGAGAATGTCGGTTGCAGACTTTCTAAAAGGAAAAACGGTTGCTGTCGGTACTGTTCTGACAAAAGGAGATAGCTGTGGCTGAAGGCAGAAAAATAGTACTTGATGCACTGCTGAGAGTGGAAGAGGATGGAGCCTATTCTAATATTACCTTAAACAGCATTTTTAAGAATGAAAAGATAGGCAAAACCGAAAAAGCTTTTGTTTCTGCTCTTTTTTACGGTGTGCTTGACCGAAAGATAACCCTTGATTTTTATATTAATAAATTACGCAAAATT
>JBGUVH010000036.1:0-7316 GCA_045134215.1 Acutalibacteraceae bacterium | reverse complement strand
GAACGCTAGCCTGTCACGCTAGAGGTCGTGGGTTCGAGCCCCATCCAGGTCGCCATTTTTGCCTCTGTAGCTCAGTTGGTAGAGCAGGGGACTGAAAATCCCCGTGTCGTTGGTTCGATTCCGACCGGAGGCACCATTTAAATATGCGGATTTAGCTCATCTGGTAGAGCGCCACCTTGCCAAGGTGGAGGTAGCGGGTTCGAGCCCCGTAATCCGCTCCAAAAAATCTCGTTCTTCGGAACGAGATTTTTTTATCCATTGCGAAAGCAATGGTATATCACCACACGTCAGCGTGTATAAAAAACTTTCGCAATGATGATATACAAAACTTCGTTTTGATGATATGCAATTCCTGCGGAATCGATGATATACAATGCTTCGCCTTGATTTACCACTGCTTTTATGCTATAATATTCTTTGGTGATATATATATGAAATTTTTTTCACATCTTAATATTGTGTGCAGACACAGACACTGTGTTATAAAGCACTGCTTTAAAGCAGGTATTTTGTGGAGAGGTTTGCTTCACGATTTGTCGAAATTTTCTCCCAGTGAGTTTTTGTCAGGCGTTCATTATTATTTGGGTACAAGAAGTCCTAATGAAGCTGAGAGGGAAGAAAAGGGCTATTCTACAGCCTGGATGCATCATAAGGGAAGAAACAAGCATCATTTTGAATATTGGACCGATTACCGTCCTGAAACCAAAAGGATTGAGCCTGTGAAAATGCCGCTTATTTATGTTGTTGAGATGTTTTGTGACAGAGTGGCAGCAAGTAAAATTTATCAGGGCAAAAATTATACTGATTCTCATCCCATAGAGTATTTCTTGCGAGGTAAGCCCAACAGAGTTATTCACCCAGAAACATCAGTCTTTCTTGAAAAGCTTCTCGTTATGCTTAGCGTTAAGGGCGAAAAGGAAACTTTCTTATATTTAAAAAACTACATCAAGAACAAAAAAGATTATTAAATTTAGTCCGTTTACAGAATTTCTACTGTCTGTAGGCGGATTTTTATTATTTTTTCAATAAATTATTTTGTTTTTATTATACTATTTTTGTCTTTTTATATTATTGCATTTTGTTTTGCCTTGTGATATAATTCGTAAGGTTTGAAAAAATCATAAATTTTACATATAAAGAAGATGAAATAAGTGAACATTTTATTATCCGTTTCGGTGTCACTGCTTGCAGGTCTTATTATGACCCGACTGTTTAAAAAATTTAAGCTGCCGTCTGTTACTGCGTATCTTATTGCAGGTGTTCTTATCGGACCGTATTGTCTTGGCAGACTGAATATCGGAGGTCTTGGATTTTCATCCATGGAAGAGGTTGAAGCTTTAGGAATTCTGGCAGAGGTTGCTCTTGGCTTTATTGCATTTTCTATCGGTAATGAATTTCGTCTTGATGAGCTTAAAAAGACAGGTAAGCAGGCATTTATAATCGGTATATTTCAGGCAGTAGTAGCTTGTCTGTTTGTTGATTTAGCTCTTATTGGTGTTCACCTGCTTATCCCCGAAGCAATATCGCTTCCTCAGGTTCTTACTCTTGGCGCCATTGCAACAGCAACTGCGCCTGCAGCAACTCTTATGGTTGTAAGGCAGTATAAGGCGAACGGTCCTCTTACACGCCTCCTGCTTCCTATTGTTGCTCTTGATGATGCAGTTGGCCTTGTAGCGTTTGCCGTTTCCTTCGGTATCGCAAAAACTTTGGTAAGCGGAAAGATGGACTTAGTTTCTATAATTGTAAATCCACTTATAGAGATTGCCTGTTCGCTTATTCTCGGTGCTGTTATGGGTTGGGTTCTCACCCAGCTTGAAAAGCTTTTTAATTCAAATACTAACCGTTTGAATCTTACTATTGGTGCTGTTTTTTTAACCGCTTCACTTTCTATGCTTCATTTTAGTATAGGTCCTGTAGAGATACATTTTTCCTCACTTCTCACCTGTATGATGTTGGGTACAGTGTTCTGTAATATATGTCCTCTTTCTCATGACCTTATGGCTGCAAGTGATAAATGGACATCCCCTTTGTTTGCAATTTTCTTTGTTATAAGCGGTGCGGAATTAGAGCTTAGCGTATTTACAAGTTTTTATATTGTTGCTATTGGTTTGGTTTACATAATATTCCGTTCTCTTGGTAAATATATTGGAACTTTTATGAGCTCTAAGGCATCAAAATGCTCTGACAGTATATGTAAATATCTTGGAATTACATTGCTGCCTCAGGCAGGAGTAGCTCTTGGAATGTGTGCTACAGCAATGCAGCTTGGCGAGCAGGGAAATCTCATTAGAAATATAACACTTTTTGCAGTGCTTATTTATGAGTTATTCGGACCGGTATTTACACGTATGGCACTTACCGCAGCAGGTGAAATTAAGCCTATGCCTGACCATGTTAAAGACAGAAGACAGCATAAGCTTAATGCTGTTAAAGAAGCTAAAATCTCTAATCATTAAAAGTAAACAGTATTTACAAAACCGCTTGAATTATTCAGGCGGTTTTGTTATACTTTAAATCGGGTGATACGTTATGAGCAATAAAAAATATCCCAAACATTTTTGGCCTGTACTGGTTGTGCTCAGTCTTGTAGGACAAATAGCCTGGGTAGTTGAAAATATGTATTTCAACGTATTTATTTACAAGATGTTTTCCGCTTCTGCAGAGGCTATTTCTCTTATGGTTACTGCTTCGGCTGTAGCTGCTACTCTTACCACCGTCATTATCGGTGCATTGTCTGATAAAATAGGAAAAAGAAAGCTTTTCATCTGTGGAGGATATATCCTATGGGGTATATCTATAATCAGCTTTGCGTTTATAAGAACAGATGTTATAAATAAGCTTTTTCCCTCTGTTGTCAGTGCCGCAAGTGTAGGCATATCTCTGACTATAATTATGGACTGCGTAATGACCTTTTTCGGTTCAAGCGCTAATGATGCCTGTTTTAATGCCTGGCTTACAGAATCTGTGGATGATTCGGGCAGAGGTGCTGCAGAAGGCATAAATGCGATGATGCCGCTTCTTGCAATTATTGTGGTTTTTGGCGGATTTATGGGTTTTGACCTTGATAAAGCAGAAAGCTGGACTTCAATTTATCTTATAATCGGTATTTCGGTATTGGTTATTGGAATTCTCGGAATATTTTTTATTGAAGAAAGTATAAGCCAAAAACCTGAAAACAGTAATTTATTTAAAAACATATTCTACGGCTTTCGTCCTATGGTGGTAAAGAATAACAAGCTTCTTTATATAACGCTTATTGCCTTTGCTGTGTTTGGCATATCAATTCAGGTATTTATGCCATATCTTATTCTTTATTATAATGTTTCATTACAGCTTGATAATTATGTACTTATAATGGCGCCCGCTATAATAATTGCTGCGATAATAACTGCGTTTTACGGTAGAATATTTGATAAATACGGCTTTAATAATGCGGTTGTCCCCACTGTTATTGTGCTTTGTTTGGGCTATGTTATTTTATTCTTTTTTAAGAGTATATCCCTTGTATTTATCGGTTCATTATTTATGATGTGCGGTTATCTTTGCGGTTCTGCAGTGTTCGGCGCGATGATTCGTGAACATATTCCCGAAAATAAGGCGGGTATGTTTCAGGGACTTCGTATAGTAGGGCAGGTATTAATCCCAGGAATAATAGGTCCCGCAATAGGCGCTTATGTGCTGAAAAATGCGCTGACTGTGACTAATGATGACGGAACGGTTTCTTTTGTGCCTGATGAAAAAATATTTCTTGCGGCGCTTATAGTTGCTGTCTTGCTTATGGCGGTATTGTTGGTTGAATTTTATGTGATTGGGCAGGAGAAAAAGAATGAGCAAGTTCAATAAGCTGTATACAGAACACGGTTGGAATTTAAGCGGTGTGCCTTGGCAGAAATATCCACGGCCACAGCTTAAAAGGGATAGCTTTATCTCACTTAACGGCGAGTGGGATTTCGGTGTAGGAAAAGAAGAAGTCTACAACAGAAAAATTAATGTGCCTTTCTGTCCCGAATCACTTCTTTCGGGTATAAATGAAGTTTTCAGTGAGGATATGACACTTTATTACAGACGGGAATTTAAATTACCCGACTCCTTCAATAAAGGCAGAGTTATTCTTCATTTCGGTGCTGTAGACCAAAAATGCAGTGTGTATTTAAACGGTAAAAATATTGGCAGTCATAAGGGCGGCTATAACGCATTTTCATTTGATATAACCGAATTTTTAGAGGAAGATAATATCATTACCGTTTTTGTTACCGATACCCTTAGCGATAAAATACTGCCGTATGGAAAGCAGTGCAAAAACAGAGGCGGAATGTGGTATACATCTGTTTCGGGAATTTGGCAGAGCGTATGGCTTGAAAGCGTTCCTATGACCTATATAAAAGGTATAAAAATTGATGTTACTTTAAACAGTGCCGATATTATGTTTGATGGTGTAAATGACGGAACTGTCAGACTTGAGGATAAGGAAATTCCTATAATAGACGGTAAGGCACATATCGAGGTTGAAGAACCTGATAACTGGACACCTGAAAATCCACATCTTTACTATTTCACAGCGGTTAGCGGTGAGGATAAAATTGAGTCATATTTTGCTCTTCGCACCTTAGGTATTAAGGAAAATAAACTGCTTTTAAATGAAAAACCCTATTTCTTTCACGGAATTCTTGACCAAGGGTATTTCAGTGACGGTATTTTCACTCCTGCCTGTGAAGAGGCGTATACCGATGACATTATGAAAATGAAAGCTCTGGGCTTCAATATGTTGAGAAAACACATTAAGGTTGAGCCTGAATGCTTTTATTATGACTGTGACCGACTGGGAATGGTTGTTTTTCAGGATATGGTGAATAACAGTGATTATTCCTTTATAAGAGATACGGCCTTACCTACGGTTTCTTTCGTTAGAAAAAACGATAGGAATTCTCATAAAAATAAAGAGTCCAGAGAGGCGTTTATAAATTGTATGGAAAAAACTGTGCATCAGTTATATAATCATCCCTGCATAGCGGAGTGGACAATATTTAATGAAGGTTGGGGACAGTTCTGCGCAGATGAAATGTATATGTATTTAAAACAGCTTGATTCGTTACGCTTTATTGACAGCGCATCTGGTTGGTTTAAAACAGTAAAGAATGATTTTGATTCTCTTCATATATATTTTAAAAAGCTTAAAGCAAAGGAAGGGAATAAGCCTTTGTTTATTTCGGAATTCGGCGGCTATTCCTATAAGATAAAGGGACATTCCTTCAACACCGAAAACACCTATGGATATGGAAAATTTACTTCAAAAGACAAATTCGTTTATGCAATTCGTTCTCTATATGAAAATGAGGTGATTCCCCTTAAAGAAAAAGGCTTGTGCGCTACTGTATATACACAGGTAAGTGATGTTGAAGACGAAACTAATGGCTTACTTACCTATGACCGTAAGGTGATGAAAATCAAACCAGAAGAATTTAAAGATATTAGCGAAAGCTTAAAAATAATATATTGAAAAGATTATTTTTTGGTATTATAATTATTGGGAAGTTAAATTAAGGAGTTTTGTATATGATTCGTATAGGTATTTATGGTTATGGAAATCTTGGCAGAGGCGTTGAAGCGGCAATACTGAAAAACAGTGATTTATCATTGGTGGCTGTGTTTACCCGCCGTAACCCTGCAAGTCTTGAAATCAAAACCGAAAATGTTCCTGTTGTACACTGTAGTGAAGTGGAAAAATGGAAGGCAAAAATAGATGTTATGATTCTTTGCGGCGGCAGTGCTACCGATTTGCCTGTCCAGACTCCGCAGCTTACCTCTATGTTTAATGTTGTGGATAGCTTTGATACCCACGCTAAAATTCCTGAGCATTTTGCAAATGTAGATAAAATTGCAAAGGAAAACTCGAAAACAGCGCTCATTTCTGCTGGCTGGGACCCAGGTATGTTTTCCCTTAACCGTTTATATGCTTCTGCTGTGCTGCCTGACGGTAAGGATTATACCTTCTGGGGAAAGGGAGTAAGTCAGGGACACAGTGACGCTATAAGAAGAATTGACGGTGTAAAGGATGCAAAGCAGTATACTATTCCAAAGGAAGAGGCTCTGGAAGCGGTAAGAAGCGGTAGCAATCCTGAACTAAGCATCAGAGATAAGCATCTTCGCGAATGTTTCGTTGTAGCTGAGGAAGGTGCTGATTTACTTGCTATTGAAAATGAAATTAAAAATATGCCTAATTACTTTGCTGATTATGATACAATTGTTCATTTTATCAGTGAGGATGAGCTTATAAAGAACCACAGTGGTATTGCTCACGGCGGATTTGTAATAAGAAGCGGAAGAACGGGCTTTAATGACGAAAACGGTCATATCATAGAATACAGCTTAAAGCTTGACTCTAATCCTGAATTTACAGCAAGTGTTATTGCGGCGTATGCAAGAGCTGTTTACCGTTTATCACAGGAGAATATTTTCGGTTGTAAAACAGTTTTTGATATTGCTCCAGCCTACCTTTCTTCACTCAACAATGAAGAAATAAGAGCTAAACTTCTTTAAAAACAATTGTTTTTTTGTCTATATTTTGCTCTGTTTGTTTCTTGATAGAGAAGCATAGCTTTGCGATTTAATCTACAAAAAAGTGGTTACACAGTTCCTGAAAATAGCGAGATTTTCGCCGGTATGTTTGGCGAAACAAAGGAATTTATTGAAGAGGCTCTTCGTCAGTATGATGAGGTAAATTCCCAGTCTGCAAATGAAATCAAGGAAAATACTAAGGATATAGATTTGAGTTTCCTTGAAGGCAAAAAGATAATGCTTACGGGAGATTCCAATACTTCAGATAGACTTAGCTGGGGTAAGGTGCTTGAAAAAGTCTTACCCTGTCAGGTTATCGACTGCGCTGTTTCTGGGTGGAGAAGCGTGCAGCTTTTAAGCGATATTGACAGAATGTTTTATACATACAGGCCGGATATTATTGTTGTTCAAATCGGTAATAACGATTCTTTCTTTGCTGATAAAAAACAGGAAAACCTTTGTACCTCACCTGAAGAATTCAAAAGAAATCTTACTGTTATTGCAGAGAAAATCAAGAGCTTTGGTGCTAAACTTATAATTAATTCCATGGCACCCTCATACTGTGAGAAAATTAATCCAAACCATACATTTTGGAGCACAACAGAAGAAAATAATGAGTTGTTCAACAATATTACAAAAGAAGTGGCAAAAGAAACCGGCTGTTATCATCATGATTTCAGAGAAGTTTTTGTAAAATAACATCCGTCAACGCGCCACAGAAATCGTAAATGACAATATAATCTATAACTAACCGAGAAAGG
>JBGUVH010000035.1:0-9221 GCA_045134215.1 Acutalibacteraceae bacterium | reverse complement strand
CCCGCAAAAGCTAATTTCCGGGCTTCCTCATTGGTAGAACCGGTTTCTTCAAAAAAAACAATATCAGGATTCATTAAAACTCTGCTCCTAAAGTAGCTGCCATAACTGCTTTTATGGTATGCATTCTGTTTTCAGCTTCCTTGAATACTATAGAACGCTCACTTTCGAACACTTCGTCAGTCACTTCCATATTATCCCTTCCAAACTTTTCTCCCATTTCCTTTCCTATTTTTGTTTTAAGGTCGTGGAAGGCAGGCAGACAGTGCATAAACACACAGTTATCGGCAGCTGCATCCATAAGAGCAGTATTTACCTGATAGGGTGAAAGCTCTCTTATACGCTCTTCCCATACTTCTATAGGCTCACCCATTGAAACCCATACATCTGTATAGATAACATTTGCATCCTTTACAGCCTTTTTGGGCTCTGTTTCAAACCTAAGTGTAGCGCCACTTTTTTGAGCTAATTTCATACAGGTGTCAATAAGTTCCTTTGAGGGCATATATTTTTCTGGAGCACAGGCAGTGAAATTAAGTCCCATAATGGCACAGCCGACCATAAGAGAATTACCCATATTATAACGGGCATCACCCATATAAACAAAATTGATTCCCTTTAAATATCCGAACTGTTCCTTAATAGTTAAAAAGTCGGCAAGAATCTGTGTAGGATGGAATTCGTTTGTAAGTCCGTTCCATACAGGAACAGAAGAATAGTGAGCCAACTCCTCAACTACTTCCTGACCGAAGCCTCTGTACTCAATACCGTCATAAATACCCGAAAGAACACGGGCTGTATCGGCTATACTTTCCTTTTTACCAATCTGTGAGCCACTTGGGTCAAGATAGGTCGTCCCAATGCCAAGGTCACTTGCCGCAACCTCAAAGCTGCAACGGGTTCGGGTACTGGTCTTTTCAAATATAAGAGCAATATTCTTGCCGTGAAAATCATCGTGACGAATTCCCGCTTTTTTCTTTGCCTTAAGCTCGGCAGCTCTATCTATAAGATAAGTAATTTCCTCCGCAGTAAAATCAAGTAGCTTTAAAAAATCTCTGCCTTTAAGATTCATACTTAAATTCCTTTCTATTCACAGGCAGCTTTTATAACTTCAAGCGCCTTTTTTAAGGTTTCTGTGGGAATGTTAAGCGCAGGAAGAAGTCTTACCTTATTTTTTGCAGTAAGCACAAGCACTCCCTTATTCATACATTCCCTGACAATATCAGCAGCAGGCTTTTCGGTTTCGATTCCCAGCATAAGCCCCATACCTGTTATACTCTTTATTCCCTTTGCATTTGTGAGGGTATTTTTTATAAGCTTATTTCTTTCCCTTACACCTTCAAGAACACTGTCGTCAATTCTTTCAAGAATATTAACTGCACCAGCACAGGATACAGGGTTTCCACCGAAGGTAGAGCCGTGGCTTGACGGAGTAAGTACATCCTTTACCTTGTGAAACAGCATTGTTGCTCCAATAGGAAGACCGCCTGCAAGTCCCTTTGCAGTAGATACAATATCGGGGGTAAAGCCGTAGTTCATATATCCGTAAAGACTGCCTGTTCTACCGTTTCCTGTCTGTACCTCGTCTACAATAAGAAGAATGTCCTTTTCCTTTGCAATTTTAACCATCTCAGCTACAAACTCTTTTGTGAGAGGATTAACACCGCCCTCGCCCTGAACGGTTTCAAACATAATAGCACAAGGGCTATACTTTTCAACATTTTCATAAAGTGCGTCTATATCATTCGCAGGGGTATATTCAAAACCTTTTGTAAGAGGCAGAAAATCCTTATGAAAAACCTCCTGTCCTGTAGCGGCAAGGGTGGTTACCGTTCTACCGTGAAAGCTATTTACAAGAGTAAGAATTGTAGGCTCTTTAATCCCCTTTACTTCCGTTGCATACTTTCTGGCTGTTTTAATTGCACATTCATTGGCTTCTGCTCCCGAATTGGAAAAGAACACCTTACTGCAGCCTGTACGGCTACAGAGCATTTTTGCAAGTTTTATACAAGGACTGCTGTAGTAAAGATTAGAGGTGTGCTGAAAAGCATTTAACTGCTCAGTTACAGCCTGTACCCATTCTTCATCACAAAAACCGAAGGTATTTACAGCAATACCGGTCCCAAGGTCAATATATTCCTTGCCCTCACTGTCCTTACATATACTGCCCTTTCCCTCTACTATTCTGATGGGAAAACGGTTATATGTAGAAGCAATATATTTTTTATCATCCTCAAAATAAGAATTCAAATTACTCACCTTTTTTTCTGTAGAACATTGTACCGATACCCTCATCAGTAAGGGTTTCAATAAGTATGGAGTGTTCAACTCTGCCGTCTATTATAAATACCTTTCGAACACCCCAGTTAATAGCATCTACACAGCATTCAACCTTAGGAATCATTCCGCCTGAAATAATACCCTCATCCATAAGAGCCTTTGCTTCGTCAATTTCAATATGAGAAATAAGAGAAGCGGGGTCATTCATATCCTTTAAAATACCGCTTATATCGGTAAGAGAAATTAGGCTTTCAGCTTTAAGAGCACCTGCAATTTTAGCGGCAGCAGTGTCAGCGTTTACATTGTATACATTTCCCTGTTTATCGCAACCAAGAGTTGAAACAACGGGAATATATCCCTTTTCAATAACATCTAAAATAGGCTCGACATTAACCTTAGTAATATCTCCTACAAAGCCCAGCTGTTCGTCCTTAGGCTCAGACATTAGCATATGACCGTCAATACCCGAAAGACCAATAGCCTTACCGCCTTTTCTTTCAATAAGATTAACTAAGCTTTTATTAACCTTACCTGCAAGAACCATCTGCACAATATCCACAGTATCCTTATCGGTAACACGAAGACCGTTGACAAACTTGCTTTCAAGTCCCACACGGGAAAGCATATCGGTTATTTCAGGGCCTCCGCCGTGAACAAGCACAACCTTAACCCCTACAAGAGTAAGAAGTATAATATCGCTCATAACCGAGTTTTTAAGGTCCTCGTTTATCATAGCATTTCCACCGTATTTAATAACAACAATTTTTCCTGTATACTTTTTGATATACGGCAGTGCCTGAACAAGAATTTCGGCTCTGTCTGCATTAGAAATATTCATAAAATTATTCTCCTTTATAAAGGGTTAAAATCTCCATAGATATGGAGATTTTTATTTTTAGGTTCTGTAGTCACCGTTAATCTTTACATAATCATAGGTAAGGTCACAGCCCCAGGCAGTAGCCTCTGCACTTCCGTCACCAAGACCTACTATAATTTCTATTTCGTCCTCCAAAAGAATTTCCTTTGCCTTTTCTTCGGAAAAATCAATACCGCTTCCTTGTTTGCAAACTTCAATAATCCCCTTATCAGATTTAAAGGAAACATCAACCTTAGTTACATCAACATCACATTTTGCATAACCTATTGCACAGAGAATTCTGCCCCAATTAGCATCAGCACCGAACATAGCAGCTTTAGTAAGAGAAGAGCAGATAATGCTTTTAGCAACCTTTTTAGCAGTAGCAGTATCCTTTGCTCCGTTTACACTGCATTCAAGAAGCTTTGTGGCTCCCTCTCCGTCGGCAGCAATACATCTGCAAAGATATACCGTTACGGTATTAAGAGCCTTCATAAAGGTTTTAAAGTTTTCGTCCTCTTCTGTTATTTCCTTATTACCAGCCACACCGTTTGCAAGAACGGTAACCATATCGTTTGTAGAGGTATCACCGTCCACGCTTACCATATTAAAGGTATCCTTAATGTCGCTTGAGAGAGCCTTCTGCAGCAGCGAAGAAGAAATTGCACAGTCGGTAGTAATAAACACAAGCATAGTTGCCATATCAGGATGAATCATACCGCTTCCCTTAGCAATACCGCCGATTTTACACTCTACTCCGTCGATAGTAAAGGAAACGGCAATTTCCTTTACCTTTGTATCGGTGGTCATAATACCGTGAGCAGCATTAGTACTGTTATTACCTAAATTTCTAACAAGCTCAGGAATTCCCTTTTTAATAGGTTCAATATTAAGGGGCTGACCTATTACACCTGTAGAAGCAACAACTATATCCTCTGCGCTTATTCCAAGCTCATTAGCTATAAGACAGCTCATTTCTTCAGCAACCTGTATACCGTTTGCATTACAGGTATTTGCATTACCGCTGTTGCAGATAACAGCCTGAGCCTGTCCGTTGCTTATATGCTTTTTAGTAACAGTGAGAGGTGCGCCCTTAACAAGATTGGTTGTATAAACCGCAGCTGCATTTGCAACCCTTTCACTGTAAATAAGAGCAAGGTCTTTTTTCGATTTATTCATTCTTATTCCGCAATGAATACCCGAAGCGGTAAAACCCTTTGCGGCGCAAACTCCGCCTTCAATTATTTTCATAACTAAAATTTGCCTTTCCTAAATATTAAGTCCGATAGTTAAATCAGCACCCATACATATATTCATACATTCTATCGCTGCACCTGAAGCACCTTTGCCAAGATTATCATATCTTGCGGCAAGAAGAATTCTTTCTTCATTTCCAAATACAGCAATTTCCATACTGTCAAGTCCGGAAAGTGCAGTAGCTGATAAAAAGCCTTCCTCGTCTGCATTTTTCTTAAAGCTGACAATGGGGCCTGTGTACTTACTTTTATAAACCGCCTTTATATCTTCGGCTGTTTTTCCTTTAGAAAGCTGAGAAGCAAAAAGAGGAACAGTTACACACATACCGCTGTAGAAGTCTGAAACTATAGGAGAAAATAAAGGAGAATTTTCTATTCCTGTTATAGCCTTCATTTCCTTTAAGTGCTTATGCTGCTGAGTAAGTCCGTACTGTCTGGGCGCCTTTAATAAAGCTTCCTTTCCCTCTTCTTCATACTGAGCTATCATTTTTTTACCGCCACCACTGTAGCCTGTTACAGAGGTACAGGTAAGAAGTGAATCAGCGGGTAAAATACCTGCCTCTATAAGCGGATAAATAAGAGCGATAAAGCCACTTGCATGACAGCCGGGCACAGCAATTCTTTTTGATAATTTAAGCTCTTTTTCGATACCTTTATTAAGCTCAGGAAAGCCGTATGTCCAACCCTTAATAGTTCTGTGAGCAGTAGAGGTATCAAGAACTATAGTATTATCATTTTCAAGAAGGGATACAGACTCTCTAGCCGCATCGTCAGGCAAACAGAGGAATACAATATCGGCACTGTTTATGGCTTCTTTTCTCGCCTTTACATCCTTACGCTTTTCTTCCGTTAGCTTTATAAGGGTTATATCATCTCTGTCTTCAAGACGTTCATAAATTCTCAGTCCTGTTGTTCCCGCACTTCCGTCGATAAATACCTTTTTCATTTCTTTAAAAACTCCGTAATATACTCAATTTGCTGTTTTACAGATTCATAGCCTGTAGACCCTGCTGAAATACGCTTTGCCACACAGGTTTCAAGGGAAATTTCATTATACAAATCACTGTCAAACAGCTCTGAATATTCTTTATATTTTTCAAGCGGCAGCTCTTCAAGAACTGTACCCTTTTCTATACAGTATCCCACAAGTGTGCCTACATGCTTATATGCAGTTCTGAAGGGCATACCCTTTTTAACAAGATAATCTGCTAAATCGGTAGCATTTATAAAGCCCTTCTGTGCTGCTGAGTACATATTGCCTTTAAGCACATTCATAGTAGCAACCATAGGAGCAAAAATACTCAGACATTTTTTAACTGTGTCAACCGCATCAAATATGGCTTCCTTATCCTCCTGCATATCCTTGTTATAAGCAAGGGGCAGTCCCTTAAGGGTGGTAAGCAGTGCCATTAAATCTCCATATACTCTGCCTGTTTTACCTCTTACAAGCTCTGCCATATCAGGATTCTTTTTCTGAGGCATAATGCTTGAGCCTGTTGTAAAGCTGTCATCAAGCTCTACAAATTTGAATTCCCAGCTTGACCAAAGAATAATTTCCTCAGAAAAACGGGACAGGTGCATCATTATAGTAGCAAAGCAGGACATAAGCTCAATACAGAAATCTCTGTCTGATACACCATCAATGCTGTTCATCATAATACCCTTAAAGCCAAGACGTTCTGCCTCAAAGACTCTGTCGGTGTTATAGGTGGTTCCTGCAAGAGCACAAGAACCGATAGGACAATAATTCATTCGCTCAAGTGCGTCACCAATTCTCTCAAAATCACGACTGAACATCATAGCGTATGCCAGTAAATGATGAGCAAAGGTAATAGGCTGAGCACGCTGAAGATGGGTATAACCTGGCATAATGGCATCCTGATTTTCCTCTGCCTTATCTCTTATAACCTCAATAAGCTTTTTAAGAAGTTTGCCGATTTCTTCACACTCAGAGAAAAGATAAAGTCTTATATCAAGAGCTACCTGGTCATTACGGCTGCGGGCAGTATGAAGCTTTTTACCGTTGTCCCCTATTCTTTTGGTAAGCTCTGACTCTATAAACATATGAATATCTTCGGCATCCATATCAAACTGGAGCTTTCCGCTCTCAATGTCCTCTAAAATACCGCTTAAACCGTTTAATATATCTGCATATTCTTCCTTTGTGATTATACCCTGACGGGACAGCATCATAGCGTGAACCATTGAGCCTGTTATATCCTGCTTATACATTCTTGAGTCAAAGTGAATAGAAGAATTAAAATCATCAGCTTCTTTATTTAAAGCCTTATTAAATCTTCCTGCCCACATTTTATCCATTATAAATACCCCTAAAAATTAATCTAAATTGTTCTTTTTCTTCATTTTAGCATAAACCTTAGTAGGAAGTCCGTAAAGGTTTATAAAGCCTGCAGATTCCTTCTGGTCGTAAACATCATCCTCGTCAAAGGTAGCAATTTCACTGTCATAAAGTGAATAAGGAGAGGTTACACCAGCATTGATAATATTACCTTTATAGAGCTTAACCTTAACATCGCCTGTAACAGTTTTCTGTGTTGTCTTTACAAATGCAAGGATAGCCTCTGTTAGAGGAGTAAACCAGAGAGCATTGTATACATTCTCGGCAAGCTTCTGCGCAACAAGGGACTTATAATGTGCAGTATCCTTATCAAGAGTAATTGTCTCAAGAATCTGATGTGCCTTATAAAGAATAGCACCTCCTGGGGTTTCGTAAACGCCTCTGCACTTCATACCGACAAGACGGTTTTCAACAATATCAAGCAGACCTATACCATTTGCACCGCCAAGTTCATTAAGCTTTGAAACAAGAGCAACACTGTCCATTTCCACACCGTCAATAGCGGTAGGAATACCCTTTTCAAAATGAATGGTTACATAGGTAGGCTTATCGGGAGCCATCTCAGGAGAAACGCCCATTTCAAGAAAGCCCTCCTTGTTGTACTGAGGCTCGTTTGCAGGGTCCTCAAGGTCAAGACCCTCGTGGCTTAAGTGCCAGATGTTCTTATCCTTTGAATAGTTGGTTTCTCTGTTTATCTTAAGAGGAACATTATGAGCCTCTGCGTAATCAATTTCTTCTTCTCTTGATTTAATATCCCATTCTCTCCAAGGAGCAATAATAGGCATATCGGGAGCAAAAGCCTTAATAGCCATTTCAAATCTTACCTGATCGTTACCCTTACCTGTACAGCCGTGACAAATGGCATCTGCACCCTCACTCAGCGCAATTTCAGCAATACGCTTAGCAATAGGAGGACGGGCAAAAGCGGTACCCAGCATATAGTCTTCATAAAGAGCGCCTGCCTGTACACAGGGGAATACATAATCCTCAAGGAATTCTTTGGTAAGGTCTTCAATATAAATCTTGGAAGCACCTGTTTTAATAGCCTTCTCCTCAAGACCTTCAAGCTCACTTGCCTGTCCAACATTACCTGAAACAGCAATTATTTCGGGATTATTGTAATTTTCCTTTAACCAAGGAATAATTATAGAGGTATCAAGACCGCCCGAATAAGCAAGAACTACCTTTTTAATTTTACTTTTATCCATTTTCAATTCCTCCAAACAGAAGTTTATTTATTCAATGTCAGTATTATAGCACCCTTTGTATATTTATGCAAGTTTTTCTGCATATTTTTTATACCATTTTTGCAAATACTCCTTTTCTTACAATTAATATACAAAAACAGAACACACTTTTGGTTATTTTGATAGCACAAATTCAATTAATATGCATAATTAATGCATATTAATTCATTTCATCAAAAAAAACAACCCCCTGCTCCCTACTGTCAGAAATTTATTGAAGGTTAGCCAAAGCATTCAAACTCGAATCAGATTTTGAAACAAGTATTTTTTGCTGTGGCTTTGTTAAAATACTCGTAAATCCTTACGGTAAAGTTAGAGGGTGGAAAAGGATTAAAATATTACAAAGTAATGAGAATGTAATGAGTTAGTAATGAGTTTGTAATGAGTTTGTAATATGCAAAAACCCTTTATTTATAAGGGTTTAAGACGATTTGGTAACAAAACTACATAAATTTAAGGTAAACTTTTTTTAAAATATATTTTTTTAAAAAAATAAAAATAACAGAAAGTTTTTGAAAAGTATGTTGATGTTGTAGTATGTAGGGCGGTGCCAAGGCACCGCCGAAAAGGTTAATACGAAACAAAACGGGAGGATAATTTATCCTCCCCTACGATGATAGCCCCTAACTAAAAACAGCCCGAAGGCTGTTTTTAGTTTCCTGTCATTTTTTCCTGTTTAACCTTTTTGTCAATAATATGACGACTGCTAAGTTCATTTTTAATATCCGTTACACTTATTCCCATCTCCACCATCATAACCATTATATGATACATAAGGTCAGCTACCTCATACACAGTTTCAGCTTTATCATTCGCCTTACCTGCAATAATAACCTCGGTACACTCTTCTCCAACCTTTTTAAGAATTTTATCAATTCCCTTTTGGAAAAGATAGGTGGTATAAGAGCCTTCGGGAAGGTCTTTTTTTCTGCCCTCTAAAAGCCTATACAGTCCCTCAGTAGAAAATTCACTCAACTCATCACTGTGCCATACCTCATTAAAGAAGCAGGTATCATTTCCTGTATGACAGGCAGGACCGTCCTTTTTAACCACTACTGTTAAAGCATCCTTATCACAGTCAGCAGTAATAGATACAATATGCTGATAGTTTCCGCTGGTTTCCCCTTTAAGCCATAGCTGTTGTCTGCTTCTGCTATAAAAACAGGTAAGTCCCTTTTCCATAGAAATTTTAAGGCTTTCCTTATTCATATAGGCAAGGGTCAATA
>JBGUVH010000034.1:0-4771 GCA_045134215.1 Acutalibacteraceae bacterium | reverse complement strand
CTGCAGCCCACCTTCTATATACCTTTCACCACAGGCAGTACAGAAGTATTTTCTTGCTCCATTCTTACCGGGTTCCATAAACAAATATTTTGTAAACCAACTATTTACCTCTTTTCTCACCTCTTCCGATATTTCAAGAGGCATATCACTAAAGGGGCGTGTATCAAACTGATGCATCATATTCAACCTCCTGACCGTCAGAATTGTATTTAACTTTTTCTTTTATATGCACCGCATCCACAGGAAAGGCGGATATTTCATATCCCGATTCTGTCTTTTTGGCAAAACCTAACCATTCTCCCTTTTTACCGGAAAGCACAGGGTTTTCACCCTTGCAAAGCTTGAAGTATCCGCTTTTAATATACTCATCGCCTCGCCATGCTTGACGGTCAGGATGCTCTTTTTGGTATATAAGCGCCGCTATAGCGATTTCCGCTATTTCCAAACGTCTTTTAAGAGTAAGCTCTGTACAGGAAATCTTGCTGTCGCATCCATCCTCATTGATGTCACCGCCGCATATAACAATCCAGTATTCACTTGTTTCTATATCGGGATAATACATAAACATATCCAGCGGGTTTTCAGCACAATGTGCACCTTCACGCACACATTTTGCACCTTTGAATTTATTTATCTTACCGACCTTATACTGCAGACCTCTGCATTTAAGACCTTTTTCAAACGCTTTATATGCTATCATACCAAGTCCTCCAGACTGAGACTAAATAAATCCTCTGTACTGTTTTTAGCTCTTACGGTCATTTTGCACTCTATTTCAGCTTCAGGCAGATAGAACAGAACAGCTCTCCGATACGCATCTATGTCTGATATATACCGCTTAGCCTTTGTATCGGAAACAATGCTTTTGAGACAGTCCTTAAAACTTTTCGTACTCTTAATGATAGCCTCCGCAAGCTTACCTTCCTGCTCACAAAAGCTCATAAGAGCATTTTTAACTTCAGTTGCTATAAGTACCTCGGGTGAATTGTTTCCAGGAACCTTCGATGGCATTTCTTTTTCAAGCTTTTCTTTGACATTATGAAACATTAAATCTTTCATTTTCCTTTTTCTCCTTTTTTATAACTTTTCCTAACTTAGCTATATTCTTCCAGTCCTTTTTGATTTTATCGCGGTTAAGCTGACTTAAATATCTTTTCGCCTGCTCATTACACAGTGGTTTTCCTGTATCAGTAACTACACAGAACTTATCAGGTATTTTAAGCAATGGCCACGTTCTCCGTATATATTTAACAGCCTCCGCCGATTTGTATATTTCACCTTCCTTTGTGAAGCAGTATATATCCTGCTTGATTTTTATCTGACGGTAGAACAAATACGGTCTACCGTTAAATTCATTTACACCCGCATCTATGCTGTCTCGGTCTATGTAATATCCCGTTTTAGCCTCAGGTGGTTCTTTCCAGCATATTTTCTTTATTACTTTTTCCTGAATAACCTGCGGCTTTTTTAGATTTCTCGAACAGGACCAGGCTTTACTGTTAAGCCGCTCTCCTTCTTTAAGTCCTGTTTTACACTGACGTACTAAATATGCTGCAAGACTGCTGTATTCACCATCGGAATACATTGCAAAATATTGAGGTTTCTTGCTGTACGGCCACAAAGCGTTAATCTCTTTGACCTTCACCTTTTCAACGTTATTGATTACAAAGTGGTGATGCAGTGCTCCTTTTTCACCGAAGGCGTGAACCTTCACAAATTTCAGTTCCTCGCCACGCCGCCTATACAGAGAAGTCAGTTTTCTCTGAAACTGCTTTGCGTACAGCTTGGCGGTTTCACTATCAGGCCGCTTCCCACGTTCGTATGTTAAGACAAGGTGATAATCATCCTCACCGTAATTCTCATTAATCAGACGAGTCAGCTCTCTGATGCGAAGCTTCTCGTTATATCTCTCCTGATTAAGAGGAGTGCTGCCCGAATAGCCTTCACGCGTGTAACCGCTTCCGATTCTTCCGGGAAAGGTCTCAATTACCTCAAGAGTATCCCCCGCCTTTATTATGCGATGTCTGTATACTTCTTTCATAGTTCCTCTTTCTGTTTTTTGGTTCTAAACTTAATATCCTTAATCAAGTCCCAACAGGGCTTAAAGCCCTGTTTTTTAAAAATTGCATTCAACTGCAAAATTGACTTTTTTATAGAAAATTATCAGTCATCTGTAATTTTCTTTAACAGCTCATTATCATACGCAGCATAATCACCCTGTTTTTTGGTTTCGTTAGGCTTTTGCATACTGCGAAGCTTGTCTACCGTAAAAATCTTATGGCCTATCCAATTATTGAGAATAGCTTCTAAATAATTCACACCGGCGTTTCTCTTTGCAGTCTGTTTAATTGCTTCCTTTATAAGCTGTGGTGTCATTCCCTGTTCACAGTAGTCATTAAGTATATCTACAACCGTTCTGTTTATAAAAAGAAAATTTTGTTCAAAGAATTTATACAGCTCACCCATCTCATTAAAGGTTCCGGCCTGTCCCTGTACCACAGGGATACCGTGAGCACGTGCAAAATTGATTTCCTGTGCCATACCAGGCGTGATTTCTTTTCCGAAGACTCTCAGTTGGTCGCACTTTTTAAGCAGCTCCAGCCGTGCCATTAAAGCTTCGCCCCTCTGCTCAGGTACATCATCCTTAAATATCCCGTGCCACATCTTGTGTGGAATGATAGGAATATAGCCTTCCTTTGCTATAGACTGGCCATATTCGTGAGCACGTTTAGCATTCTCTCTTAATCCACCGTATGGAGAACAAACATATACAAAAACTAACATTATGTAAACCTCTTGACTTTCTTTTAAAATATGTTATACTAATTTTAACAGGGAGATTCTTCCTTTTTCCTCTCCCTGTTAAGTCCTTTTTACAGCACCTGTATTTGTTTACAGGTGCTATTTTTTATACTTATCAAAATAAACATCTTCTTTCTATTTCCTTAGACAATACATAAAGCATTTCAGATAAACCTTGCCGTGCCTCAGAATACAAACGTTTTTCCTTATATCGTTCATACAACTGTTTATACCGTTCCTTAAGGCCGTAATCTGTCATTTTTTCTACACTGAGCATTTCATAAAGCTCTTTTGCTCTTAAAGGCGATGCCCAGAAGTTGAAGTTTATAACTGTCCACTTATTTAGCCGAGCTTTATATATACAGGTTTCTATAGTTATCCCACCTGATTTATGAAACCGACATTCTGTACAGCATTTAAAACAGACATGACACAGCTCACCGTTTTCGTTTTTTTGCGGACAGACTATCGCACCTGACTGAATATGTACTCCGCATATCTTACATTTTTCCATCATTAACCTCAGAGATACGGTTTTTGAGAAAACTGTTTTTTCCTTTTAAAATTCTGTTTTCTAAATATAGTCTTTCGTTTTCACTCTTAAGACAAGCTTTTTCATCATTAAGTTTTCTGAGCTTCTCACCTTCGTATATCCATCCCGACAGTGATACCAGGCATATTAGACAAACGAAAATAAAAATTGCTACAAACACTACAGTTTCAATTATCATAATTACAACTCCTATCTGATTATTGGTAACGAATCAACATCTAATTTGTTTGCGATTAATAAAATGGTTTCCAGCCTTACTTTCGAAGGGTTGTTTATTATTCGACTCACATTTCCTGATTCCTTTTTTATAATCTGTGCAAGATGTGCAACCGTCCACCCTTTATCAATAAGTGCCTTTTTGAAGACTTTTGTTATTTCTTCCTCTTGACGTACCCATACAGGCTTCTTTACAGCCGGCATATTTTCACTTCCTTTTTCTCTTGAAATTTAATTTTCTTTGTGTTATAATCTCTGTGCAGAGGGTTCCTTCCTTTAGCCCTCTGCATTTGTCGTGCACCTGCTATTCGGCAGGTGTTTTTTTATATTCTGCAGTTCGGGTCCTTTCTCTTACTTTTGGTATTAATACAACCGTTATTATGTAAATAGCAGCGTCTGCAGAATACCGAATGTGAATCAGGCGGATAATTTGTAGTAGGATTTTTACACTTTTTCTTTTTAACCTCAAGAACCTTTGTATTCTTTTTCATGTTTTCACTTCCCTTCGCTCTGTTACCCGTCTATGAAATACACACCAATGCCTTGAAAGAAGTGGAAAATATAAGAGGGTGATTTTAAGGTGAATATAATGAAGAAATAAACACTGGTATGTACTTCATAGGCAGGTAACGGATTGATATTAAATTTTTGATGTGCTATAATCACTCCGGGAAGGGTGGTGATTATATGCAAATAACAGATTTTATTCCCATTGGAGCAACATTAGTCAGTTTTGTCGGTTCATTTTTTATATCAAAATTAACTGCAAAAAACGAAATCAGAAAAATGACTGTACAGTTTCAGAGAGAGGATGCTGTAAATTTAAAGGAAAGTTATTCTAATGTAATTTCAGCAGTTAACACTTTCTCTTGTACAATTACTAAAAAAAATCAGGATGCAGCATTTACAGCGTTAGGAAAATTTTCTTCATTATGTCCTTCTAAAATGAGAAATACCTATAATTTAATCACATCAAAAATAAAGCAATTTGATTTTTCAAATGAAGGCTATTACATAAATCAGAACAAAAGAACCGAATTAAACACTTTGCTAAGTAAATTTGAATCTGACTGGGAATTACTTAACTCCTGCAAGAAACGCAATAAAGATAGTTCCGACAATACCAAATAAATAAACTCCACAATACTCAGCACACATTTTTACAGATTCTTTATCGTTAGAACTTCTGAATCGTAATAC
>JBGUVH010000033.1:0-3372 GCA_045134215.1 Acutalibacteraceae bacterium | reverse complement strand
TCCAAGCATTCTCCCTTGGGAGAAGGGGGACCGCTTGCGGTGGTTGAGGGGCGACACAAAGTGTCGGGGAGAAGCTGTCACGCAAGTAACTGATGAGGGGTAGGTGCGAAGCACCGTTACAATGTTCCCCTCATCCGCCTCGTACCTCGGCACCTTCCCCCAAGGGTGAAGGCTTTGAAAGGATTACATTATGAATAAACAATTTATGAATCTTGCGATTGAAGAAGCAAAAATAGCCGCGCTGAAGGGCGAAGTGCCTGTTGGCGCAGTTATAGTAAAGGATTCAAAGGTTATTGCAAAAGGCCACAACACAAGAGAATCTGAAAAATCAGCTCTCGGCCATGCTGAAATAAACGCTATTAAAGAAGCCTGTGAAAAGCTGAATAGCTGGCGGCTTGATGACTGTCAGCTTTATGTTACTATGGAGCCTTGTCCTATGTGTGCAGGGGCAATTATAAATTCCCGTATTCCTACCGTTGTTTTTGGCTCTTATGATTTGAAAATGGGCTCCTTTGATTCGGTAGTTAACCTTGCTGCCCTTGATTATGACTTTAAACCCGAAATTTACGGCGGAATTTGCGAAGAAGAGTGTACAGCACTTGTTAAAAATTTCTTTAAGGAACTGAGAAAATGAAATTTGATTTTGAATACGGTGTCTGTGAATTTTCTGTTGTTGAGGATAAGCTTATTAAATGCAGAAATATTGAAAAGCTCCCGAAAAAAGCAAAAAGTATTATATTATTTGCTTTTCCATATAAGATAAAAGACGAAAAACCAAAAAATATAAGCAGATATGCCGCAATAACCGATTATCATACTGTTGTTATGAGTTATCTTAATAATATGATTACAGACCTTAAAAACGAGTATCCTCATAATGAATTCGTCGCTTTTTGTGATAATTCGCCCATCCCTGAGGTTTTTGCTGCCGCTTCTTGCGGTCTTGGTGTAAGGGGTAAGAACGGTCTGCTGATTAATGATAAATACGGTAGCTTCGTGTTTATAGGTGAAATAGTAACCGATTTGTATATTGAACATACAGCACAGTACACAGAGTGTATTAACTGCGGTGTTTGTGAGAAAATGTGTCCTGTTGCTCTGAATAAGGAGAACTGCCTTTCTGCTGTTACACAGAAGAAAAAAAGCTTAACCGAGGAAGAAGCCCATAGTATTAGAAAAAGCGGCTGTGTCTGGGGCTGTGATATTTGTTCAGAGGTTTGCCCCATGAATAAGGAAAAGGAAAAAAGTAATATAAAAGAGTTTGTAGAAAGCTATAGAGATGAATATGTTCTCGGTGAGGAAAGCTGTGACCGCCCTTATACTTGGCGAGGCTTAGAGGTAATTGAAAGAAACCACAATATATTGTGTGGCAAGGGATAAATAATATTATGTATTGTATGGCGAACTGCCTCCCCTACGGAGTAACCGTTGATATGTATTGAACATTGTAGGGGCGGATAAATTATCCGCCCGTTTAAATATTGGTAAAACAAACGGGAGGATAAAATATCCTCCCCTACGAAGTAACCGTTGATATGTATTAAACATTGTAGGGGCGGATAGGTTATCCGCCCGATTAAACAACAGCAAAATAAACGGGAGGATAAAATATCCTCCCCTACAATGCTTCCCTATTTCTCCCAGAGTCCAAATCCTATCACAAACGCTGCATAAAGTACCACAGAAAACACCGATACAGCGGCAAGGTAAATAAGTGTATTTGAGATAAAGGAAAAAAGTGAGCAGAACAGCATAGTTATCCCTGCTGCCGAAAGAATTGGCAGTAAAACGGTGGTAATCAGCCTTGGTTTTATTCCCGTAACCGATAATAGCTTTCCTACATTTAAAAGGCTTGTGAAAATGTTACTTGCAAACATAATTACTATAAATCCGTTTATGCTGTAGCGCGGTACAAAAATCAGGATAAACAGAACCCTCAGCGCAGAGTCAATAACTGCGGTGCGAAAGGTAAAAACCTGACGGTCTAACCCCTTTAGTATACCGTCGCTTATGCTGTCAAGATACATAAGAGGTACAAGAGGCGCTAAAATGTGAATAAGAAAACCCGAATCGGAGTCACTGTATATAAAGGCTCCGATTTTTTTGCCGCAGAAAAAGAATATACAGGCGAATATAACCCCCATAAGCCACGTTGTTTTAAGAGCTTTGGACACACTGCTTTTAATAATGCGTGGTTGCTTTTTTATAAGCGCTTCGCTCATTTCGGGAATAAGCAGTGATGAAAAGGCGTTAAGAAGCGAGGACGGAAAGAAAAGTACGGGCAGAGCCATACCCTTTAAAGCGCCGAAAATGGATAGCGAAGCGGAATAATCCCCGCCTGCTTTGGTAAGGGTTTTTGGAACAAGTATATTTTCGACCGTTCTCAAAAGCGATACCGCATATCTTCCTGCGGTAATTGGCGCAGCGATGCGAAGCAGCTGACTGTAGCGGCTGAAATTACTGCTCTCCCCCGTTCCTGCAACTCTTTTTATGTCACTGTTGTATAGTATAAATATAAATACACAGGAAATTATTTCCGCAAGGGTGTCCCCTGCCATAACCCCTGCAACAGCACCCCCTATGCCGTAAACCGAAAGCTTCTTTACAAAAGCAAAACAAAAAACAATTCTCACTATCTGCTCAAGCAGTACAGCGGCAGAGTTCGCCCAGACCTGCCTTCGAGCCGCAAAATATCCCTTTACTACCGAGGAAACCGCCATAAAGGGCAGAGAAAAAGCAAAAACACATACAGAAAGACTTGCTCTTGAGTCGGAAAGAAGCCTTGCGGAAATAAAATTGGCACCAAGTATTAATATAATAAATGTAAGAGTAGCAACAGTAAGAGCGGTGACCGTTGCTTTTCTTATAATAAGGTGCAGTCCCCTTTTGCTGCCTACTGCCTGTTCATCAGCACAAAGACGGGTGACAGCAACGGTTATTCCCGAAGAAGCGAAGGTGGCGGCAAGGGTGTAAAGAGAAAAAACAATGTGATACAGTCCTATACCCTCACTTCCCACAGCGCCTGCCAACCATACCTTAAATATAATACCGAGAAAACGAAGTAAAGTTCCTGTAACGGTAAGAATAACCGCGTTTTTTATGAATAAAGTTTTTTTCATATACTTCCCGCCTTTCGTGAAAGTATATGAAAGAAGGAAAAGAAAAATGTTATTTAGAAAAATGGCTCCCTGTGACGAGGGAGAGAATTAACAAAAAGGGAGGATAAATTATCCTCCCCTACGGAGTAACCGTTGATATGCATTAAACATTGTAGGGGCGGATAAGTTATCCGCCCGATTATACACAAGCAAAACAAAACGGCGGGAGTAAACCCCCGCCCTACGAAGTAGCCGAGCGTCTAGCAAAGGCTTC
>JBGUVH010000032.1:0-7211 GCA_045134215.1 Acutalibacteraceae bacterium | reverse complement strand
GCTTGACCCCATTATAGAAAACCATGTTAAAGCACTGGGTATTGACTGTATCGGTAAAGAGCTTTTCTCAATACTGGGTGAATTTTCACAAAGCACTATTGCTAAGGCTTTCGGCAAAGAGGACAAATACAGCGTTTCTGCCGACAGCATTATTCCTCCCCGTCCCCCTATGATGTGCGCAGGCTGTCCCCACAGAGGTATGTTCTATACTCTGTCTAAAAATAAGATAACCGTTATGGGTGACATCGGCTGTTATACTCTCGGCGCAGTTGCTCCCCTTAATGCTCTTGATTCTACTCTTTGTATGGGTGCTTCTGTTTCGGGACTTCACGGCTTTAATGCCGCAAGAAATGATGCTGAAAGAAAAAGCGTTGCCGTTATCGGTGACTCCACCTTTATGCACTCCGGTATGACAGGTCTTGTAAATATTGCTTACAATGCAACGAATTCCACCGTTATTATCCTTGATAACTCTATTACAGGTATGACAGGCCATCAGCAGAACCCCACAACAGGCTTCAATATTAAGGGTGACCCTGCCGCAAAGGTAGACCTTGAGGCGCTGTGTAAGGCTCTTGGTATAAACAGAGTACGGGTTGTTGACCCCTATGACCTTAAGGCCTGTGAAACAGCTATTAAGGAAGAACTTGCAATAGAGGAGCCCTCTGTAATTATTTCAAGAAGACCTTGTGTACTGCTTAAGTCCGTTAAGCACGAAGCTCCCCTTACAGTAGACAATGACAAGTGCAAATCCTGTAAGCGCTGTATGGGGCTTGGCTGTCCTGCAATCAGCCTTAAGGACGGCAAAGCAAAAATTGATAATACTCTTTGCGTTGGCTGTGGCGTATGTAAACAGCTTTGCGCATTTGATGCTATAAATTAAGGAAAGGAGAATACCGAAATGACAAAAAGTGTTATGATTGTAGGCGTTGGCGGACAGGGAAGCTTACTTGCTTCAAAGCTGCTTGGCAGACTTCTTATGGACGAAGGCTTTGACGTTAAGGTAAGTGAGGTTCACGGTATGAGTCAGCGCGGCGGCAGTGTTGTTACCTATGTACGCTACGGTGAGCAGGTTTTCTCCCCTATTATCTCTCAGGGCGAAGCAGATATTATTATTTCCTTTGAGAAGCTTGAGGCTGCCCGTTATGCCGCTTTCCTTAAAAAAGACGGTAAAATAATCGTTAATACTCAGCAAATCGACCCTATGCCTGTTATTATCGGCGCCGCAGAGTATCCTGAAAATGTACTTGACGAGCTTACTGACAAGGGTGTTAGCGTTGAAGCCTTAGATGCTCTTTCTCTTGCAGAAGAGGCAGGCTCCAGCAAGGCAGTAAACATTGTGCTTATGGGTAAAGCCGCAAAATACTTTGGAATCCCTTACGAAAAATGGATAACTGCTATTGAAAATACCGTTGCTCAAAAATTTATAGAGATGAATAAAAAAGCCTTTGATTTAGGCTATAATTCTTAAAACCGAAGGGGCGAAAAAATGGAAAACCGTTATTTTCAAAAAGACATTGAAACAATGCCTGTGGAAGAAATCAAAAAGCTACAGAGTAAAAAGCTTGTAAATCAGGTTGCTCATGTATATGAGAACGTGCCCTATTATCGCGACCTTATGGACAAAGCAGGTGTTACTCCTGCAGATATTAAGGGTATAGAAGACCTTCACAAGCTCCCCTTTTTATCAAAAGCAGATCTCAGAGAAGCATATCCCTACGGACTTCTTGCAAAACCCCTTAAGGACTGTGTTCGTATTCACTCTACCTCAGGTACTACAGGCAAACGTGTTGTTGCTTTCTATACCCAGCACGATATTGACCTGTGGGATGACTGCTGTGCAAGAGCTATTGTTGCAGCAGGAGGAACAGATGAGGATGTTTGTCAGGTAGCCTACGGCTACGGACTTTTTACAGGCGGCTTCGGACTCAACGGCGGTTCTCAGAAGGTTGGCTGTCTTACTCTGCCTATGTCTTCGGGTTTTACCGAAAGACAGATTCAGTTTATGACCGACCTTAATGCTACCATTCTTTGCTGTACTCCCTCTTATGCAGCATACATTGCGGAATCCCTTAAAGAAATGGGTTATACCCCCGATCAGATTCCTCTTAAAGCAGGTATTTTTGGTGCTGAGCCTTGGACTGAGGAAATGAGAAGAGGAATTGAAAGAGATTTAGGTATTAAGGCTTATGATATTTACGGTCTTACCGAAACCACAGGTCCCGGTGTTGCCTTTGAATGCTGTGAGCAGACAGGTATGCACATTAACGAGGACCATTTCCTTGCTGAAATCATTAACCCCGAAACAGGTGAAGTTTTGCCTGAGGGCGAAAAGGGTGAGCTTGTTTTCACCTCTCTTGATAAAGAGGCATTCCCTCTGCTTCGTTACCGCACCCGCGATATCTGTGTTCTCTCCCGTAAGAAATGCTCCTGCGGAAGAACCCTCATTAAAATGGCTAAGCCTATGGGCAGAACCGACGATATGCTTATTATCAGAGGCGTTAACGTATTCCCAAGTCAGATAGAAGCCGTCCTCATAAGCGAAGGCTATCAGCCTAACTATCAGATTATAGTTGACAGAGTAGGTAACAACGACACCTTTGATGTTAATGTGGAAATGAATCCTGACCAGTTTACCGACACCGTAAGCGGTATTACCTCTCTGGAAAAGGCTCTTGCAAATGCTATGAAGGTAATGCTTGGTATTAATCCTTCTGTTCACCTTGTTCCGCCCAAGAGCATCAAACGCAGTGAAGGCAAGGCTGTCCGCGTTATTGATAAGCGCAAATTACATTAATAGTAAAGGAGAATAGTTATGTCTTTAAAACAACTTACTGTTTTTGTTCAGAATCATCAGGGCTCTTTAGTAGCCATTACCGATACTCTCGCCCGTCACAATGTAAATATCCGCGCTCTTTCTATTGCAGACACCGAGGATTTCGGAATCCTGCGTCTTATAGTAAACGATACCGAAACTGCACTTAGCACACTCAGTGGTGAGGGCTACCTTATCAAAACTACTGATGTTGTGGGTGTTAAAATCGGCGATGCCCCAGGTAAGCTTTCCGAAGCCTTAAAGGTGCTTGACGAAAACCATATTAATATGGAATATCTTTACGCCTTTATGACACGCACCGAGAAACACGCTTATGTAGTGCTTCGTGTGGCAGATAATGAAAAAGCCGAGAATGCTCTTGAAAATTCAGGCTTCCATATTATCACCGATAAAGATGTAGATAAGCTGTAAATCATTAAAAACCTTCTCAAATGAGAAGGTTTTTCTTGTAATTTGAGGAAAAATATGCGATAATTCAAGTATATTCTTTGAAAGGTTTGAGTTTATGAACGAAAAACGTAGTAATTTCTCAGGTAAGCTTGGCTTTGTACTGGCTACCGCAGGAAGCGCTGTAGGTCTTGGCAATATCTGGCGTTTCCCCTATCTTGCGGCAAAGCATGGCGGAGGTATGTTTCTTCTTACATATCTTATCCTTGTTATCACCTTTGGCTTTGCTCTTGCCTGCGCCGAAATTCTTATAGGCAGAAAAACAGGACAAAGTGCAATTAATGCCTTTGGAACACTCAGTAAGAAATGGTCCTTTATTGGTTGGCTCGCTTCTCTTGTTCCTATTATCATTCTTCCCTACTACTCTGTAATCGGCGGCTGGATATTTAAGTATCTCTTCGCATTTATCACAGGAGAGGCTACCGCTACTGCCGACGACGGATATTTCGGTAGCTTTATAGGTAAGGTCGGAGAGCCAATAGGCTGGTTCCTGCTCTTTATCGGTATAACTGCTCTTATTGTTCTTTTCGGTGTTGAAAAGGGTATTGAAAAGGCAAGTAAAATAATGATGCCTGTTCTTGTTGTGCTGACATTATTTATTGCTGTTTATTCTGCCTGTATGCCTGGTGCCTTAGAGGGCGTACTCTATTACATCACCCCCGATTTCAGCCATTTCTCCGTAACCACCGTACTCGCGGCTCTCGGTCAGCTTTTCTATTCAATGAGTCTTGCTATGGGTATTATGATTACCTATGGTTCTTATATGAAAAAGGATGTTAATGTTTCTTCCTCTGTTCATCAGGTTGAGATTTTCGATACAGGTATTGCTTTTATGGCAGGTCTTATGATAGTTCCTGCTGTATTCGCCTTCTCGGGCGGAAGCGAGGAAGCTCTTTCAAAAGGCCCTTCCCTTATGTTTATTACTCTGCCAAAGGTATTTGAGAGTATGCCAGGCGGAACTATAATCGGAATTGTATTCTTCCTTATGGTGCTTTTTGCCGCCCTTACCTCTTCAATTTCTCTTATGGAAACCGTTGTTTCTGTAGTACAGGATAAATTTAAATTAAACCGTAAGATTACCTGCCTTATTGTTTTTGTTGGCAGTGTACTGCTTGGTATCCCCTCTTCCCTTGGCAACGGTATTTGGGCAAATATAAAGATTATAGGCTTCGCCTTCCTTGACTTCTTCGATTTCATAAGCAACAGTGTGCTTATGCCTATAGTTGCCCTTCTTACCTGTATTTTTGTAGGCTATGTAATAAAGCCCAAAACCCTTATAGAAGAAGCAGAAGCATCTGCAAAGTTTAAAGAGAAAAAGCTCTTTACCGTAATTATTAAATATGTAGCTCCTATCTGCATTGTTCTTATTCTTGGCTTCTCGGTGCTTGAAGCCTTTGGAATAGTCAAAGTTTAATATCAAGAGCCGTAACTTTTGTTACGGCTCTTCTTTTGTCATTTTTTCGTTAAGCATATAAAATAATTTTATAGATATAACCACGAGCCCGAAAAGCAGTACATAATAAAGTGGGATTATTTCTTTTCCGAAAATTGCCGAGGGAATATAGGCAAAAAGCAATTCATAGATAAAAATTCCTTTTCCGCCGTAAAACCAGTTACGAAGCAGCAGCACCCTCAGTCCCGACAGAACAAGACCGCCTATAATTATCCAGCCTGTGTGCTTTTTGTATCGTTTTTCGCTTATAAGAAGTAATCCGCAAAACAGCAAGGCTCCGTGACATATAACCGAAGCGGTAATACTGAAGATACTGTACCCCGCATAAACCCTAGCTCCGAGAAAAATTCCGTTTAAAAAATAACAAGCACCCGCCAATACTCCTGCATAAGCTCCCCAAGAACGAATAAAATTAAGCCTTAGCAAAACAATTATAGGCAACACAAAATAAGTTACAGCGGAAAATTCAACAGGAATACGAACCCTGTCATTGTTTACAGACTCAAAGGTATAACGGATTATATTAAAGGCTAAGAGCAGAACGCAGAAGGCGTTAAGCACTCTGCGTTTCACTCTTTCAGACACAAACAAAAGACGGCGGACGGCAATAAGAATTACTGCCGGTACCGCCGCCGATACAACATTAACGAGTATCAATTGGCTCACCCCGAAATAGTATGTTTCGGTTTTGGTGAATTATTTATTTTATAGTAAGCTTTGTTACAGTTATTCTTTCGTTTTCCTGACTATAGGTTATTTCAATTTCGCTTCCCACACTCATAAACGGCAAAGCATCGTTCATATTTACATTAACAATAAATATTTTATCGCTGTTTTCAAGCTTTATATAATAACAGGTATTGCCTTCGACTACCGCACTGCTTATAGCAGATACCCTACCACTTATATTCTCCGAGGCTGTATCCGAAACCTCAACATCCTCTGTTTTAAGCTTGGAAAGATAGTCAAGACGGCTTTCCTCAACGGTATTGCCCGTACCCACTATCTGATACTGCTGAACATCAACAAAGGCATACATTTTAACAAGACCTGCCGAATCCTTAAGTGACATAAAATAGCTTGGGCGGTCAGCGATATTAAGCAGCAACGGGAAGGTTGCCCTATAGCCTAAATGCTGTACCTGTCCCTGCGCAGAGCTCATTGCAGAATATTCTTCAGCTCCCGGAACAGCGTAATATTTCGTTTCCTTTGTACGAAGGTTAGTAAGCACAAAGCCTACATTTGATTCGTCGCTTGTTACCGATGTAATACCTGTATAAAGCCATACATCATCGTTTATTGCAAGGTAGTTATATCCGTCGGTGGGCTGTAAAACACCCTTCTGACCGAAAATCGAGTTAAACCAGCCAGAACGGTATTTACCGTTAAACACAAGCTGCTGTAAAACCATATCAGACTCATACACCTGATCTACCCAAGTAGGAACGTCCTCTACATCATAATACTTGCTGTCACCTGTCTGGGCATTGAAAAGCACTGCTCCGCCTATATCCTCACCGCTGAAAAGACCTATTCTGTATTCTATTGTAGAAGCAACCCAGTAGGGCGTACCGTTATCATCAATTTCAAAGGAAATGTCACCGAATATTTTGGTGGGATAATCAAAACGAAGCTTTCTTCGTATATTACGCATAAAATATTCGCTTTCGGAATATTTTATACCTTTTTCAAGACGCACAAGGCTTGTTTCCTGTGTGGTCATATCAACAGTTATATAGGCAGGAATACCCTCCTTCTGATTGTTAAGCCATTTAATAGCATCCCCGTAACGAAGGGGTGTTACCCTTACAGGCTTTCCGTTATAGTTTATCTGGGTATAAATATCTTCGATTTCAAACTGGGATACAAGGTCAGACATCTCGCCCAGCTTTCTCTGTCCCAGTCGGGAGGCGGTATCTCTGTCAACAACTGGAATCTGCTCACGACCGATTTCACTGACCTCTGCTGTAAAGTCACCGTCCTGCATTGTAATAAGACGGTTATAGCGGGAGGCATTAAAAATCTGCGCACCGATAATATTTCCTGCAAAAATAACCAAGGCAATAAGCGCTATAAAACCGAGTCCGATTTTAACAGGCTTTCCAAGCTTCTTGAATTTTCTTATAAAACGGGTTGTTATTTTTTCATCATCAACGCTCACCTTTGCTCCTTTAAAAACAGACAAAAGGTCGGAGAAGGCGCAAATCACAAGCACTGCTATTATCGCAAAAATAAGAAAGGAATAAAGCTCGGGGCTTCTTAAATTAAGGGGTGGCAGCATAAACCAATAGCCCAGAAAGAGCACCGCCGCACTAAGCAATATTTTAATAATAGTCAAGGTAAATTTTTTCATTATAAATCAAAACCTCCGTCATCGTCATTATTATATTCGGGACGACCCGCTTTTTTTCTTTTTTTCTGCATTTTTTCTCTTTTCAAACGCTCTTTTTCTTCGTCATAGGGAATGTATTTCAC
>JBGUVH010000031.1:0-6297 GCA_045134215.1 Acutalibacteraceae bacterium | reverse complement strand
TAACTGTGTTTTCGGGGAGTTTTAAAGAAACGGCAATATCTTTGATTTTTCTATCCTCTATGTAATAGGCAACTACAATATTGCGATATTCTGATGAAACAAAGGCAAGCTCTCGCCTGAGCAAGTTTAAATCTTCGCTGTCAATCACTTTGTTTTCAGTATTCGCAGTATTGTCTGAAATTTCATAATCGCTAATATCCGAGTTGGTGAACAATTCGTTTCGATTATTCTTGTTTCTCGCCCACACACTATATCGGTTACGAGCAATACCCCAAACCCACGCCTCAAAATTCTTCGGCTCATTACCTCTCTCGAGTGAAGTAATAATATTAAGCAAAATATCTGAAGTTAGATTTTCTGCTTCAAAACTGTTCCCAGTCTTTTTAAGACAGAAATAAAACAGTTTATCCATATAATTTTGAGTCGGCAAATTTAAGTATTCCTCTTTCACCGATTTTTCTATTGCCATTTTCTTTAACCTCCTTTCACTTATATAGTGTTGCAATTTTGAAAAAAGTTGCAAAGTTTTTATTATTATAACATAAATCTATATAAAACGAAAGCGGAGTGGAAATCCACTCCGCTTTGCTGTTTTTCTGGGTTTTAATTGCTCCTAAGCTCTGTTCCTTTTTGAAGAATCGCTAAATACTCTCCAAAAACAAAAGTTTTATATCTCTTTTTATCTGGTGTTTTATCGTAAAGTATACCAAGATTACAAAAAGTCTCCACTATGGTATTTGCAGTAGGTAAAGAGATGCCCAATGTTTCGGATATTTCTTTCTTGGTTATGATGGGTCTCTCAAATAATAAATTCAATAATACAGTGTAATTGTTATTACTCTTATCGTTTTGCAAAAGCATTTCTGAATATTTGCTTTGCAATCCAATAATTTTCTTTGCAGATTCTGTAGCCTCATCAGATACCGACGCTATACCTCTCAAGAAAAATTTAATCCAGTTTTCCCAGTCGCCTTTTGTTCTAACAGCCATTAAGCGATCATAATATTCCAATCTATTTTGCTTGAAATAATAACTAAGATATAATAGGGGATGAGTTAAAATTTCTTGTTGACACAACCAAAAGGTAATCAGCAATCTTCCCATACGACCATTACCATCTAAAAAGGGATGAATCGATTCGAACTGAGCGTGAATTAAGGCGATTTTTATTAAAGCAGGAACATCATCATCTTCATACATGTAATTTTCCAGATCTGCCATTGCCTTTTCCATTTCTACAACAGTAGGAGGAATAAAAGTTGCCGTTTCTAGGGTGCAACCTTGCGGACCAATCCAATTTTGCGTTTTTCTAAATTCGCCAGGATTTTTATTTGAACCACGCACATCCTCTAAAAGTATTTTGTGTATGTTTCGAATCAGTCTTAGACTAAGTGGTAATGTACTAAGATTTTGCAATCCCCAATTCATGGCATTAACATAGTTCACAACTTCTATTACTTCGTTATAAGCTCGGTCGTTCGTCTCGCTTGACGGGGTATTTAAAACATCCACGAGAGATGCTTGTGTTCCTTCTATTTGTGAGCTTAAGACAGCCTCTTTTTTTACATACATTGCAACAAACAATTCTGGATTGGGCAAAATCTGAGTTATTCCATCCAATCTTCCAAGTTTTAAATCTGCTAAAGAAAGCAGTTTTTGCATTTCGGAGTCGATAACAATCGGTGGATCGGGCGGAAGTTTCGCAGGAATAAACGCAGAATATCCTCGTGTTGTATTCATAACCATACCAGCTCTTTTAGATTCTAATTTCATTATGGGAACACTCCTATTCTATGTTTGTAATTAAAAAATATTCTTGTTTTTTTATTTAAACCCGAAAACAAACACTTTAACTGAAAAAACTTTTAGTTAGATCTGATTTCGAAAATCTAACTAAAATAATTATACACATTTTTTAGTTAAAGTCAAGAAATGATATTGTTACTTAAATATTTTTTAGTTATGATATTAAAAAATGGCTGATGAATCTATACTATCATCAGCCAAAAACGATATTTGAATTTTCTTGATTTTTGCTATGTATAGGTTAAAATACGCTGTTTTTCGTCAAAAATTTTTCTTTAAAAATCGCCCGAAAAGCCAGTGTTTATAAGGGTTTATCGCACTTTTGTGTTATTATAACACGAGCCTCTATTCTTCTTACTATTCCAGTAGCTTGTATATTATATATTTCCCCTTTACAAATACATCGTAGTGAGGCTTGTCTCCCAATCGTTAGTTTGTGCGGGATTTGCGGCAGGAGCAAGCCCCTGCCCTACGATACAAAATTTTCAAATTGTGATACTATTATTTGTAACTCGTGGGAATTTATACTGCGTGTTTATGTAGGGTCATGTTTCAATTTACTTTTTAGTGCGGTTGTGGTACAATTAAAAAAATACTTTGGGAGTTAAAAAATTGGTGTAGCTAAGAAATAAGCAAGAAGGATATTGTTCTTAAATAGACTCAAATAGCGTTTATAGGGCGTCGTTCGGCGTATGCTACACACAGGCTTATGGATTTATAAGCAGAAAAAAAGGAGCATATTTAAAGTGAAAACGATTTTTTTATCTCATTCCAGCAAGGATATTGATAAGGTACGAAAAATCCGAGATATTTTAGAAGCAATGGAGTATGAGCCGCTATTGTTTCATATGAAATGCTTAGATGATGATAACGATCAGCTTGAGGAGTTTATAAAAAAAGAAATTGATGCCCGTAATATTTTTGTGTATTGCAAAAGCGAAAATTCTCAATCTTCGGTATGGGTACAAAAAGAATTGGCATATATTAAAGAATCTTCAGGCAAAAGACTGTATGAAATAGATATTGAGAAGCCTTTAGGTGTAACCCTTGTTTCTTTTTTGTATTCCCTTGCCGAAATAGTAAAGAATAACAACGTTTTTATATCCTGCTCACATAAAGATAAAATTATCAGTGATATAGTAACAAACTATCTTGAAAAAAACGGATATGAGGTTATTCGTTATAATACTTTTAGCATAGAAGAAGTGGAAAAGCACGAAAGAGATATACGCTCTATTGCAGAAAACGGTATCTTTTTGCCCATAATAACGGGCAACTTTATAAACAGCGTGTATTGTATGAGTGAAATTGAAAAGATTTTATATTGCGCTGAAAACAGCGAGGTTATTTTCAAACCGGTATATACTAATATATTAAGAGCAGTTGCAGAAATGAATATGCCTACGTCTGCAAGAAAATACGATATGTACAACCTTGGAGATGTTGAATGTATGAAGGAGGATGATGTGAAAGGGCTTATGCATTTTATAGAGGCGGATAATCTTCTGTAGGGTAGAGCGAATAAAATAATCGTGGATATTCACTCAGGTTTTATATTTTTTATTCTACACCTCTGTAGTACATTCCTCTTGTAAAGGGAATGTCTGCGGGGGTATTGTTTTTATAAGCCTTAATAATCTGAGCTATTCTTTCCTTGCTTTCGTCTGTAAAGTAAAGAAGAAAGGCGTCTACAGAGAATTCCTTTTGTCTGTCTGCCAACCAGACGGGGCGGTCACAGAGAAGCTCACTATAGCCCATACGGCAACGAATGGGAAACCTTATCCCTTTTCGGTCGGTTAAAAATCTGTCACCGTTACAGTTTTTACAGCCTTCAAAGGAAGCGGGACAGTTTTTGGTCAGCATAAGGGGTAGTCTTCCGTAGGCAAATAAAACAGTTTCGGTGTGCGGTGCTATTTTATTTATTTCAGAAGCGGTAAGCTCAGGGGAGAGTACAGCACCCTTAAAGCCTGTGTCCTTTAAGGTGAGCAGAGTGCGGGAAGAAAAGATATTCATACCCTGACCGGCTATAAGAGTCAGTCCGCTTTTTTTAGCAGCTTCAATATGTCCGATGTTTTGGACTAATACCGCCGTAAAGCCCTGCTCTTTAGCTTTTTTCAGCCTTTCTTCAAGGGCGTTTGAGAAAAGACCTGCTCTTGAAATATCGGCTATAGCTGTTATGCTGTGGGGTAAAAGTGATAAATCGTGATTTTTCTCAATAGGCAGAAGTACTGCGGAAATTTTAGATAAATCCTCAGGAAGCAAGGATAAATCGTTCAGGTAAATCCAAAAGCTTTGGGTTGTAGTCTTCTTTTCTGCCACTTCGGGAATATAAAAAGGATTTTCTGGCTTTCTAATTACCTTGCTTCGCATTTCGTCAAGAACGGCGCAGGCGTTTCTGCGCATTTCATTAAGTAAAGAAGCCCTTATCATAAGACCGTCGCCAACCGAAACCTGAATGTTTTCGGCATAGTAGGGGGTTGTGCCAAGCTTTGTAAGCTGACCCTCTACCCACTCTTTTGTTATGGGGCGGTTAATTGCCTTTTCAGGAACTGCGCCTGTTACCTCGGCGGTGTGTTCGCCGTCACTGAATATGATTTTTACAGGAGCAGCTTCATTTATTTCGGCATATATTTTAATGGGTACACTGCTTCTCTCAAAGCGAATAATTTCGTGAAGGGTGGGGTAGGTATCAGGGGAGAGCGCTGCATCATCCTTTGTTCTTATACCGAACATTTCTTTTCCTGTTTTTTCTGTAAAATATCCGTCGGTAAAGCCTGAACGGCTAAAAACATTTTCAAGACAGCCTTTAAGCGAAGGGTCAACATAACCCTTGTCCACCATACTTCTGAAGGAGGCGGTTGCGGCTGCTACATATTCGCTTCTCTTCATTCTGCCCTCTATTTTCAGGGAAGCAACGCCCATTTCCTTGAGTCTGTCTACATAGTCAAGCAGGGATAAATCCTTAAGGCTTAAGGTATATTTGTTGCCGAAGGAATCGCTGTAGGGAAGACGGCAGGGACCTGCGCAAAGGCCTCTGTTTCCGCTTCTGCCACCAAGTAAGGCAGACAAAAGACACTGTCCCGACATACACATACAAAGTGCACCATGGACAAAAACCTCAATTTCCATATCAAGCTTTTTTGCTTCATCACAAAGCTCGTAAAGCTCCTTTTCGCTCATTTCCCTTGCGGCAACAACACGGACAAAGCCCAGCTTTTTAAGAGGCAAAAGTGCAGATTTGTTACATACGGTCATTTGCGTAGAGGCGTGAAGGGGAAGAAAGGGAAGCTTTTTGTGTAGCAGAGCTGCAAGACCTAAATCGGCTATTATAAGGGCATCAATTCCCATATTGTAAGCGTTTGCCGAAAGCTCTAATGCCCTTTGAAGCTCACTGTCCTTGAGCTGAATGTTAAGGGTGAGATAAACACTCACACCTCGTATATGACAGTAATCAATAGCAGCCTTTAAGGAGCTGCTGCTAAAATTGTCGGCATTTCTTCGCGCATTAAAATCCTTTGCGCCCAGATATACGGCATCTGCCCCTGCTCTTACGGCGGCATAAAGCATTTCCTCATTGCCTACAGGAGAAAGAATTTCGGGTATATTTTTACAGTACTTCATTTAATTCACCGATAATATTCTAACATAAAAGGTTTACTTTGTAAAATACTAAAAAATAGGCATCTCTTTTCTTGCAAAAAATTGAATATAGTGATATAATTATTATATCTGTAATTTTTAAGTAAAAGAGAGGTGGTCTGCGTGGACGCAGGTGCGAATCCCCGAAGTAAAATTTTAAATAACTGCATCCCGCAGAAAGCCCTGTAATTTTTCTGTGGTATGCTTAGATTTACGAGTATTTTAACAAAGCCACAGCAAAAAATACTTGTTTCAAAATCCGATTCAAGTTTTAATGCTTTGGCTATGGAGGCGTATTATGGAAGAAAAGAAAGAAGTTTTTCTCCCCGATGAAGAAGCGATTTTTGAAAACCGTGACTATACCGAGGAAATTCTTGCTGTTATCCGAAGCTCTGCAACGGCTGAGGAAATAGGCGAAAGACTTGAAGACTACCACGATAACGATATTGCCGATGCTTTTCGGTTTTTAAGTCCTGAGGAACGCGAAAAACTGTATGAAATTTTAGGTCCTGAGGCTGTATCAGACATATTTGCTTATCTTGACGATGTTGATACCTATATTGAAGAGCTTGAAAGCGATGAAGCTGCTGACATTATCGAGAGTATGGATGCCGACGATGCGGTAGAGGTACTTGATGAACTGGAGGAAGAGAAGCGTCAGGAGATTATAGAGCTTCTTGACCCTGAAATAAAAGAGGATATTGAGCTTATCGACTCTTATGATGAGGATGAGTTCGGTAGCCGAATGACCACCAATTTTATAGTGATAAATGCTTTTATCACTGTAAAACAGGCAATGCGTGAGCTTATACGTCAGGCGGCAGATAACGATAATATATCTACAATTTATAC
>JBGUVH010000030.1:0-3907 GCA_045134215.1 Acutalibacteraceae bacterium | reverse complement strand
GTCTGGGTCCATTGTTGAATAAATCTGGTAGCCGCCGTTATAGAACATAACCGAAGCATCTTCATCGCTCACATTATATAAGGTCTTTAAATCCTCAATAACCTCGGTTATGAGCGCGTCAACAAAGTAATTATTGATGTCAACCTGCTTAATGTTGGCAGAGTCAGCAACAATGTTCAGTTCTTCATCAATTGCGTTCTGATATTCCTCAGAAGAAATCAGCTTTTGCTCATACATAAGCTTTAAGACAAGATTTCTTCGTTCAATATTATCCTTAGGGTTTTTATCAGGTCTGTACTTCTCGGGATTCTTTGTAATGCCTGCAAGAGAAGCACATTCAGACAAGGTAAGCTCATTAATAGATTTATTGAAATAATAATTAGCGGCAACCTCTACACCTGAAATATTATTAGCCATTGACACAACATTCAAATAACATTCAAGTATTGTTTCTTTTGAATAATTTGTTTCAAGGAAGCGGGCACGCATTATCTCACGCACCTTACGTTGCGGAGTCTGAGCTTTATCACCTGTCAGGTTCTTAACTAACTGCTGTGTAATTGTAGAACCGCCCTGATTAGAAGAATAGAAATGCAGGAAATAGTTTGCAAAGGCACTGAAGGTTCGTTTCCAGTCAATTCCGCCGTGCTTTAAAAATCGCTTATCCTCAACAGCAACAAAAGCATTTTTAAGATTTTCAGGAATGTCTTCATAAGCAACCCAGATTCTGTTAACACTGCCGTGAAGCCGCTGGTATTCAACCCATTCGTCTTCATTTTCGCCCTGAACATATACTGTTGTAGTACAATTAAGCTTAAGCTCATCAAGGTTTACTCCGAAGTCACCCTCAATAAAATTGAAAACATAAACCAGAAAGCCTCCGAGAACAACGCATACAAGCATTATACCCAGCATAAAGGAAGCAAGTACGATTCTAAGCACCTTTTCCTTTGTAGACTTCTTCACCTTGCGTTTTTTGGTTTTCTTTTTAGAAGCAGTAGTGCCGCTTCTGTAAGAATTCAGGTCAAACAGCTCATCTTTTTTCTGATTATCACTCATTTAACTGTTCCCTCCTATAAAAAATTATCAATATATGCACTAATAATTTTAACTGCTTAATTATCATTTTCACCTATTATACCACAAAAAACAAAAAAATGTGTTACAATTTTTTAATAATTGTAAAATTTAAGGTAATAATACAGTAAAAAGATAACATTGGTGACATTTATGAACAAAAAATTTATAATAGTAGCGCTCATAATAACAGTAACACTGGCAGTAATTATCGCATCTGTACTTGTAATAAATCACTCAAAGGATAATTATTCAAATCCCATATTAAAGGAAGACGGCGGTCAGGTAAAACTTTTTCGAAACGGTAATGTCGTTGCAATTTATGACGATATTGTAATAGATATTCTTCCACCAGATGACCGCAAAGCTCTAAAAAAAGGTATAGAAATTAAAAACGAAGAAGAATTGCTTTCAATTATTGAAGATTATGACGGTTAGCATCTTGAAAATTCCAGATTCACAAGTTATAATATAAGAAGAAAATAATTAGGATGTGAAATATATTGGAAAGCAATGCTATATCCGCAGGTGTTGGCAGCCTTATCAGTACTGCCGAAATCAAGGTGCTGATATGTTATGTTATTAATGGCGTAAAATCCGCCGTTCCCGGAAAACAACTTGCCAACCTTTTTAATATTGAAGGAATTGCAAATTATTTTGAGGTTATGGATGCTCTTGAAGCTCTTCTCAAATCAGACAATCTCACCTATAATGAAGCTGATGATACCTATAATGTTACAAAAAATGGTGCAGATGCTTCCGAAACACTAAAGACCATACTTCCCTACACAATTAAGGAAAAAGCCTTTGCGCTGACTGCAAAAATGATTTCAAGACTGAAAAATGCAAGGGATACGCGAATAGAAACCGTTAAAGAAAACGGAGTAATGTATCTCATTTGCACTGCTGTAGAAGGCAATCAGGAATTGATGAGCGTAAAAATTATGGTTACAGACGAAACACAGGCATCAGCTATAAAGGAACGATTTCTCGACAATCCATCGAAGGTTTATACAGGTCTTGTCGACCTGCTAACCTCTGAAACTGAATAGGAAAAGGACTGCGCAGCAGTCCTTTTAATTATATTTAGCAATAATTTTGTGAGCCGCCTTATAAATATCTCCGCCGCCCATTGTAATAACAATATCGCCTTCCTTGGCGGTAGCAAAAATATAGTCTGCTATTTCATCAAAGGTATCAATTACCCTTGCATTATTAAGCTTTTCTGCAATCTGTTCAGAAGAAACAGAGTAGGTATTTACCTCGCGTGACCCCATAATTTGTGTGAGAATAACCTCGTCAGCAAGACTTAGAGCATCAACAAATTCATCCTTTAAAAGTGCAGTACGGGAAAAAGTAAATGGCTGAAAAATGCAGGTTACCTTATTATACGGTAACGCCTTAGCGGCGGACAGAGTGGCTTTAATTTCTGTAGGATGTTGAGCATAATCATCAGCAAGCATAAAGCCGCCATACTCACCGAGAAAATCAAAACGTCTGCCACCACCGGTAAATTTCTCAAGTGCATCTTTAATTCCGTTTACAGAAACACCTAAGTCGTAGCAAACCGCAAAAGCGGCAAGTGCGTTGTAAACATTATGCCTACCGGGAATACACATATCAATACGTCCGATAGTACCTTCCTTATTGCACACATCAAAGCTGTATCCACGCTTATTAGCTACAATATTATTGGCATAGTAATCATTACTGCTGTCCATACCAAAGGTGATTATCTGTGCGTCTATTCCCTCAGCCGCTTTTAAGGAAAGCTTATCGTCACCATTGATATACGAAAGCTTAGACATTGAAATAAACTTGTGAAAGGACAATATAAGATTATCCATTGTCTTAAAATAATCAAGATGGTCATTATCAATATTAAGCAGTACCGATATGTCAGGTGACATCTTCAAAAATGTATCAACAAACTCACAGGCTTCACACACCATTGTTTCGCTCTTACCTATTCTACCGTTAGAATTAAGAATAGGCAGCTTACCGCCGATAACTGCTGTAGGATCCATCTTGTTTAAATAGAGAATTTGTGTTATCATAGAGGTAACGGAGGTTTTTCCGTGTGTGCCGCAAACACCTATAACATTATCATAATATCGTGTTAATGCACCTAAAAGCACTGACCTTTCCATCGTAGGAATACCCAGTCTGTCAGCCTCTACAAGCTCAGGATTATCCTTTGATATAGCGGCAGAATAAACAACCAGCTCACAGGAGTGAACACTTTCTGCAAAATGTCCCATCGTAACCTTTATGCCAAGCTTTTTAATTCTACTTAGCGGTTCGCTTTCATTATTGTCGGAGCCTGTAATTTCATAACCCTTATCGTGAAGTATCTGAGCCAACGGACACATACCGCTGCCGCCGATACCTATCATATGAATTCTTTTTACTTTGGACAAAATTTTGTCTTCACTACGTAGTTCTTTCATTGCAATCACCAATACTTTTTTGATATATATTTATTATAGAGCATTATGCGAAAAAAATAAACAATTATTTTCTTATTTGGGAGGATTTATGCAAATTTTAATTCCCGATTATGTAAAGGATGTTATCAATACAATTGAAAATAACGGTGGAGAAGCCTTTCTTGTGGGCGGTTGTGTCAGAGATTCACTGCTAAACAAAAATCCAAGTGATTACGATATTGCCACTTCCCTGCTTCCAGAAAAAATTCTTTCACTTTTTGATAAGACAATTGCCACAGGAATAAAGCACGGAACAGTTACTGTAATTTCAAAGGACAAAGGCATAGAGGTAACTACATACCGTACCGACGGTAAATATAGCGATTCCCGCCATCCCGAGA
>JBGUVH010000029.1:0-2203 GCA_045134215.1 Acutalibacteraceae bacterium | reverse complement strand
GGAGAAGGTTTTTGAATTTGTTACAATGCTTTTAAGAAAGCTTAAAAAGCAGAAGAATAAATTTGCTTACTGCAATAATCCGTATGTAAGTTCAATAATAGCAGCAAAAGCCGATGTTGCGGCAACTGAAAAAATATTTATTGACGGCAATATCGAAATCAATGATACAGATATTGAGATACATGAACTTTGTATGATAATCGACGAGCTTTTAAATGCACTTATTATCGATTGCAGAAATGATGACGACAGCGAGAAGTTTATCCGTTTAAATGGTATAGACAGCGATAGAAAGCTTGTTCTGGAAGCGGTAAGCAGCTTTAACGACGTGGATAAAACCAAGATAATGAAAAAAACTCTTTACGGTTTTGTTTCTTTCCTCTTTGAAAAGAAAGGCAGAAGTGTGGATCACTTTGCAAGAATCAAAAAATACGTCTCCGAGCACAGCGGCAGTCTTAATATAAGTGCTGCTGAGGGCGAGAAGATTACAAGAATTGAAATTAATTTCTAAAAATAAATTAACGGAGTGCCTTTGCGAGGGTAAAGGTGTAATAAAAAAATGGAAGCACTTAAAAAAATAGCTGAGCAGTTTGAAATTGAAGGCGAAATTAAGGAATTTTTTCTTTTCGGTAATGGTCACATCAACACTACTTATAAGGTGGTTACAGACAAAAATGCTTACACCTTACAGAAAATTAATAAGAACGTTTTCCCAAGACCTGCAGACATTATGGAAAATTCTGTTGGCGTCACAAGCTTTTTAGCAAAGAAAATTGCAGAGCGCGGCGGCGATATTAACCGTGAAACTCTTCACTTCTTAAAGGCTGAGGACGGTAAATACTTTGTTGTTGACGAAAACGGTGATTACTGGAGAAGCTGGATTTTTATCGACAATGCAACAGCTCACGAGGTTGTAACAGGTCCTGAAATGCTTACGGAGTCCGGCAGAGCTTTTGGTGAATTCCAGCGCCAGCTTGCAGATTATCCTGCTGAAACTCTCCACGAGGTTATCAAAGACTTCCATAACACACCTGCAAGATTCAAGCAGCTTACAGATGCCATTGAAGCAAATAAGTCAGGCAGAAAAGATAATTGCCGGGAAGAAATCAAGTTTGCTCTTGAAAGAGAAGAGGTTGCCGGTGAGCTTATGAGACTTTTAAATGAAGGTAAGCTTCCTTTAAAGGTTACTCATAACGATACAAAGATGTCTAACATTCTTGTTGACGATACTACCAATAAAGCTGTATGTATTATTGACCTTGATACAGTTATGCCCGGTTTAACAGCCTTTGATTACGGCGATTCCTTAAGAGCAGGTGCAAGCACTGCTGCTGAGGATGAAGCAGACTTAAATAAGGTTTGGTTCAGCCTTGAGCTTTTCGAAGCTTACACAAAGGGTTTCCTTTCTGTTGCTAAGGATGCATTAACAGAAGTTGAGCTTGAAACCTTACCTTTAGGTGCAAAGCTTATGACTTATGAGGTTGGCATCCGTTTCCTTGCCGACTATATTAACGGCGACGTTTACTTCCGTACAAAGTATCCTGAGCATAACCTTGTTAGAGCAAGAAACCAGTTTAAGCTTGTGAAGGATATCGAGGATAAATGGGACGAAATTATGACAATTATGCATAAGTATATGAAATAATTTCGAAAATCAGCATAAAATAAAAGCCTGAAAAGTGTTTTAGCTTTTCAGGCTTTATTTGTGTTTCGGCGCTTTGATAAGTATTTTGTGTTATAAGAAAAAAGACTGAATTAATATATTTTTCAAATGAAAAAATATTATATTTATGTGGAAAAAATACAAAATATGTGTTACAATTATAAAGTATAAATTTACATAAAATATTGTTTGCATAATTAAAGGAGCAAAAAATGGCTACTAAGAATAAGCATGAATTTGAAGATCTCTCAAGCTATTCCTCAGAGGCTGAATATAAAAAATCCCGCAGAACAGGCAAGTGGAAAAAGGTGCTGATGGTATTTCTTTCTCTTATCTGTGTACTTATGATATTAGTAGGCTGCGGTTTTCTTTACCTTTCAACTTATATGTTTGCTGATTTAACCACCAACAGCATTACAAAAGACCCGACTGAGCTTGGTATTACTGAGCATACCGTTACCGAAAAATATATCAAAAATATAGCTCTTTTCGGTGTTGACACAAGAAGCAACGATTTCACAGGCAGAAGTGATGCTATAC
>JBGUVH010000028.1:0-3352 GCA_045134215.1 Acutalibacteraceae bacterium | reverse complement strand
AGGGAAGAGAGCAGTGGATGCATCTATCATATTGTCGGGAGAAAGATACTTTTTGTTTTCTTGTGAAATTGAATCTATATACTTTTTAGAGAGTGTTTCACCGAAGTTTGAGGTGGTTGCACCAAAGGTTGTAGCAGTTGTTGAAACTACGCCGTCAGAGTGCTTGTCAGCGTCAGCTGAAATGGGGAAGTTTACAAAATTATATTTTGAAACTATCATAAAGTCAATTCCCTTTTCCTTAAGCTCAAGCATTCTTTTTTCTGCATTTACCTGGACGTTATCTCTGTATGAGTAGATTTTATCAATCATACCAGCATATTCTGTTTTAAGCTCCTTTGTGCCGTAAATGAGATTTACAGCCTCGTCAATATAATCAGCACTTACCATAGACCAGAACGAGGGGAATGAGCCGTAGGAATCACGGACGATTCTTGCAAGAGCGTTGTGCTTTATAGCTTCAACAATGTCTTCAATAATGTCAGTTCCTATGCCAAGAATGTATGCTTCGTTTGCGAATTCTATGATAGTAACAAGTGCTTCGAAAAGCTCGTCACCTACAGCATTACCGAGAGTGTTGTTGTATCTGAGAGAATACTTAAGATAATTGTCGATAGTATTGGGATTGAGAACAATATTTCCTGAGAAAAGAGCTGAAAGGAATTCAAGGCCTGCAGTTGAGGGAATATAAAGAGAAACCTTGTTAACTTTTTTAAGGCTTTCTTCTGATGCATTCTGAAGGTAACAAGAAACGATAGTACCGCCAAGACAACGGCCGATAAGGTTAACCTTTGAAGCTTTTGATTTTGTTAAAACTATATCGATGAACTGTTCAAGAAGCTCTGCATTATATTCGGGTGAAAGTCTCCAGTCGTATTCAAATCTGTAATAACCGCCATCAAATAAGCCATTATGATGATTTGATAATGAGAGTGGATTTCTATTAAGACCGTAATAGTGATTGCCGTTTTCGTCTGTGCATTCACCGTTTTTGTCAAGTCTTACATCATCATAACCCGGACCCATAAGCTCATAAAGCTGATCGCAGTATTTGTCATAGTCGCCGAAAAGCATACCGCTTGCAAGGTTCAAGAGAAGCTCGTCAAGCACTTCTTTAAGCTTATCAACAAGACCGAGCTCGACCGGGAAAACCTGTTTGCCTGTTTCATCGTAGAGAGCACTTCCGTAGCCCATTACATAAATATTGACTGTCTTTTCTGCAGCACTTGCAGCAAACGAAGGCACTGCCATAGTAAAAAGCATAATGGCAGCAAGTATTACTGATAAAAATTTTTTCATAAGTGTAACTCCTTAATTTATTTTAATTAATTATAAACTATTTTTTCATAAAGTTCAACAAATATTCAAAAACTTAGACATATAATTTGATATTGTCTGAAAACAAACGGCATTGAGTAACAATGCCGTTTGAATATCTAATTTTCAAGCTTTTTAAGTGATTTTCTGAACTGTATTGAAAACAGAATTGCCGTAAAGGTAATTGCGATTGCATCGGCAACAGGCTCAGCTGTATATACACCCATAGCTTTGTCGCTGATAATCGTAGGCATAATGTAAATAAGCGGTAGAAGCAGAACAAACTTTCTTACAACGGCAACTATTATTGAGCAGATAGCATTTCCCGTAGAAACAAAGGTCATCTGGCAGGCAATCTGTATTCCGAAAAAGCCCATTGAAGCCGCATAAATTCTCAGAGCCTTTGCCGTAAAATCAATAAGAGCGGTGTCGTTTGTGAAAATTCCGGCAAAGCCCTTGGGGAAAATCATAATTATCAGCCAGAAAACAAGAGAGTAGGTAAGGCAGGTTGTAAGAAGAAGACGGAAAACCTTTTTAACTCTGTCAATATTTTTGGCACCGTAGTTATAGCTTGAAATCGGCTGAGCACCCTGAGAAATACCCTGCATAGGTAGCAGCGCAAATTGCATAACACTTGTAAGTATTGTCATTGCCCCTACAGCTATATCTCCGCCGTATTTAAGGAGTGATGAGTTGAAACAAACGGAAATTACACTTTCACTGCTTTGCATAATAAATGCGGAAAGACCCAGTGCAACACAAGGAAAAACAAGCTTAGGTTTTATTATGAGATTTTCCTTTTTTATTTTGAGGTAAGTTTTTTTACCCGTAAGGAAGGAAAGCACCCATATGCAGGAAAGGCACTGAGAAATAACTGTTGCAAGAGCCGCACCCTTAACACCCATACCGAAACCGAAAATGAAGATGGGGTCAAGTATAATGTTACTCAAAGCACCGATAAGAACAGTAAGCATGCCGATTTTAGCAAAGCCCTGAGCCGTAATAAAAGCACCCATACCTAATGTAAGCTGAACAAAAACCGTGCCTAGTGCATAAATGCTCATATAGTCGCAGGCAAAGCGGATAGTGTTTTCGCTTGCACCGAAGGCTAAAAGAAGCTCTTCTGAAAAAAGAAGAAGTATTGCTGTTAGAACAGCGGAAATAATAACCTGAAGGGAAAAGCAACCGCCCAGTATTTTTTCGGCGGAATTTTTATTGCCTTCACCCATAAATATGGAAGCCCTTGGTGCACCGCCTGAGCTTATAAGGGCGGCAAATGCGGAAATGATCATGATAACGGGCATACATACTCCGACACCGGTAAGAGCAAGACTACCGTTTTCGGGAATATGACCTATATAAATTCTGTCAACAATGTTATAAAGCATGTTAACAATTTGTGCAATAACTGTAGGTATTGCAAGCTTTAAAAGCAGTTTTCCTACGGGAGCTGTTCCGAGGAAGCTTTTGTCATTATTCATAATTATCACCGTATATTATATTATCACTATTTTTTTAAAAGTCAAACCTATACTGCGTTATTGTTAAGTAATTAGAAAATATTGTGAAAACACATAAAAGATTACACAATATATATTGTTTTTTGTGCAAAAGCATATACTTAAAAGCAACTTAAATAATTAAGAAAAATTATTAACGTTTTTTTAATTTTTTTAGAACAAACCTATTGACTTTTTTATTATATAGTTATATAATTCCATTGTAGAGAGTGTGAACTCTTGACGAAATAATATTTTTATTAAGAATAGGAGGACACAGGAATGTTTGATCTTAACTGGAACGGCAAAAAGGAATTTGAAATCGGCGGTAAGAACGTTGACTTTACAGCTGTAATCGATGCTTTCTTTGATTTCATCAGCATGATTTTCAGCAATTTCTTCCCCGCAGAAATGGCATAATTTAAATTTAATTAACAAATATTATTAGGAGGAACTAAAAATGAACGCATTTTTCCAGACTCTTCTCGATCTTGTAGCTGGCGAAGAAAAAATCACTCTTGAAGCAGTTATTGCTAAGC
>JBGUVH010000027.1:0-3779 GCA_045134215.1 Acutalibacteraceae bacterium | reverse complement strand
ACATCATTGATATTTTCAAGAATAACTAATAATTTTTAAGGAGATGTATTTTACATCTCCTTTTATATTGCTATTAAAAAAAGACAGTACTTTTGAAGTACTGTCTTTTTGTTTGGAATGGAAGTGATTAGCAGCAGCCGTTATCACAACCGCAACCACAGTTATTAGCGGTATTTACACCGCCGCAGCTGTTACCGCAGCAGAAGAGAAGAAGAAGGATTATGATAATCCAGGTACAGTTATTTCCGATGCCGTTACACATTTCTTTTACCTCCTTTCCGTTATATTACATACTATGTATTTCTATAAAAACTGTTACAAAATTAAATTTTGAGAAAAACAAAGAAAAAACGAGCAAATGAAAGCAAAATGAAAGTTTGTCCTTGTTTGACCTTTAAAATGGTCCGATTCGGCGGATATTGGTTTTTGACTTTCTCTGACTTTGATAATATAATAAGGTCAGTAAAGGTCAAAGTGAGGAATTCTTTATGAAAATGAGCGATATAATAACACAGGCAATAATTAAAATGCTTGATGAATCTGCCGATAACCGAGCTGAGATACAGCGAAATGAATTTGCTGAAATGATGGGCTGTGTGCCAAGTCAGATTAACTATGTGCTGTCCTCAAGGTTTACAGCAGAGCAGGGCTATACCATTGAGAGCTATAGAGGTGGTGGCGGCTATATCCGTATTACCAGAGCAAAGCTTAATAAGCCTACGGCAATAATGCATATAGTAAATTCTATAGGCAATTCTATTGACCCTATGGCGTCCCGAATAGTTATTGAAAACTGTCTTCGTACAGGTCTTATAAGTCACGAAGCGGCTCAAATTTTATCTGCCGCAATATCAAACTCAGTGATGTCGGCTGTGCCGATAGGCTGCCGTGACGAAGTAAGAGCAGCTATTATAAAACAAATTCTTTTAACACAAATACAGTAACGGAGGTAAACGAATATGTTATGTCAGAAATGCGGAAAGAACACCGCCACAACTCATATACGTTCAGTTATAAACGGTGTAGTCAGTGAAAAGCTGCTTTGTGCTGCCTGTGCAGCAGAAGAGGGCTATAACAAAATGGGTCAGAACAGTCTTATGGATATGCTGTCAACAATGCTTGGAGGTACAGTTCTTCCTGATTCTCACCTTGCTGAAGATAAGTGCGACTGCTGTGGAGCTACCTTCTCTAAAATTGCTTCAACAGGAAAGGTAGGTTGTCCTAAGTGCTATGAAAAATTCAGAAAGCAGCTTTTACCTTACCTGAAAAGAGTTCACTCAGGTACACAGCATATCGGTAAAAGGCCGTCCAAGGAACAGCTTATTGTAACTCCTACCGATAAAATCAGTGAGCTGAGAAAGAAGCTCAGTCTTCTTGTCAAGAATGAAAAATATGAAGAAGCTGCTGTTGTAAGAGACGAAATAAAGAAATATGAGGAGGAACAGAATAATGGCTAACTGGTACAGTGTATCTGCAAAGGAAAGTGATATAGTTGTATCCACAAGAATAAGACTTGCCCGAAATCTTCAGAATACACCCTTTCCTTCCTATATGAAAAATGAAGAAAAAAAGGCACTGTGTGAAAAGGTGAAACAGGCAGTTCTTTGTAGTGATACACCCTTTGCAAAAAGCCTTAAATATATTTCAATGGAGGATATTCCCGAAAATGAAATATATGCAATGGTTGAGCGTCATATCATAAGTCCTGAATTTGCCCAAAATGCTCAGGGCAGAGCTGTGATTATTTCAGAGGATGAGAGTATTTGTGTAATGATAGGCGAGGAGGACCATATAAGAATACAGGTAATTCTTCCCGGTCTTGCACTCAGTAAGGCTTATGAGATAGCCGACAGCATTGATAATCTTCTTGCCTCAAGACTTGACTTCGCTTACGATAATCAGCTTGGCTTTCTTACTGAATGTCCTACTAATCTGGGTACGGGACTTCGTGCCTCTGTAATGCTTCATCTGCCTCTGCTTGAAAGCAGCACAGCTATGACCGAAATGTCAGAGGCAATAGGTAAAATAGGCTTTACCGTAAGAGGTATGTACGGAGAGGGAAGTAAATCAAAGGCTTCTCTTTATCAGATTTCAAATCAGATTACCCTTGGTATAACCGAGAAAAACGCAATAGAAAATCTCAGCGTTATAGCAGAACAGCTTATAGCGAGAGAAAAGGAAGAAAGAAGCCGCTACCCTAAAGCAGTGCTCGAGGACACTGTATGGAGAGCCTACGGAATACTGAAAAATCAGCGAATACTTTCAAGTGACGAAATGATGAAGCTTGTTTCAAGGCTTAAAATAGGTGCTTCTATGGGTATACTTCCTATAGACAGCGTTTTACCTGTAAAAATTCTTATAGAAACACAGCCTTATATGCTTTGCCGTAAATGCGGAGAAAAAACGCCTCAGGAAAGGGATATTCTCAGAGCAGATACGGTAAGAGAACTCATTAATTAAAGGAGAATGTTTAATGAAATATAATTTTAACGGCTTTACCGAAAGAGCAAACGAAGCTCTTAATCACGCTATTAATTCAGCTGAGCTTTTAGGTCACACCTATGTAGGAAGTGAGCATATACTCTTAGGTCTTGCAAAGGTGGGCAGTGGTGTTGCCTTTGGTATTCTTTCAAGACACAATATAACTGCCGATAAGCTGGAAGAGCTTATGACACTTAAAATCGGGGCAGGAACTCATACAAGACTTTCCCCTGAATATTTTACTGCAAGAGCAAAGAGAGTTTTGGAAACAGCGGTTGCAGGCTGCAGAAACCTTGGTAAAAATGAAGTAGGAACAGAGCATCTGCTTATAGCGGTGCTTAGCGAGGGCAACAGCTATGCAGTCCGTTTTGCAAAGGAAATCGGTGCTGACACTGCTGCTGTTACAAGAGAGGCTTTAGAGGCAGCAGGAGTTGACCTTAACGAAGAGGAAAAGGGACAGGGCAGGGAAAAGTCTTCAAAAGCCGATACCCTTATGAAGTTCGGTCACGATCTGACAAAAGAAGCTAAAGAGGGACGTCTTGACCCTGTAATCGGAAGAGAAACCGAAATAACAAGAGTAATTCAGATTCTTTGCAGAAGAACTAAGAATAACCCCTGTCTTATAGGTGAACCTGGTGTGGGTAAAACAGCCATAGCAGAAGGTCTTGCACTGAAAATTTCTCAGGGTGATATACCCGAAATACTAAAGGATAAAAGGGTTATTTCTCTTGACCTTACGGGAATGGTGGCAGGAACCAAGTACAGAGGTGATTTTGAGGAGAGAATCAAAACCATTATTGACGAGGTTAAGAAGTCAGAGGATATAATTCTGTTTATAGATGAAGTTCATACTATAATGGGAGCCGGAAGTGCAGAGGGAAGCACCGATGCTGCCAATATATTAAAGCCCTCTCTTGCAAGAGGCGAAATGCAGATAATCGGTGCTACTACAATAAGCGAATACCGTAAAAATATCGAAAAGGATGCTGCTCTTGAACGTCGTTTCCAGCCTGTAACTGTGGGTGAGCCAAGCGTAGAAGACAGTATAGATATTCTTATGGGACTTAAAAGTAAGTATGAGGCACACCATAATGTAAAAATAACCGATGGAGCAATAAAAGCGGCAGTTGAGCTTTCCTCCCGTTATATTACCGACCGCTTTTTACCCGATAAGGCTATTGACCTTATTGACGAGGCAGGCTCTAAGGTAAGACTTACCGCCTTTGCCACCCCTGATAACCTAAAGGAAATTGAGGATAAGATAAAGGAAAATGAGGAAGCAAAGGACACTGCTATAC
>JBGUVH010000026.1:0-9768 GCA_045134215.1 Acutalibacteraceae bacterium | reverse complement strand
AAGCTCACTCATAACATCATCAAGCAGAGCAACTGGGTATTCCCCTGTTGTTTTATATAAAACCTCTGCTTCACTAATTTTTAGTGCCAGAGCAACACTTCTTTTTTGTCCCTGTGAGCCGAAAGCCTTTACTGACAAAGAGTTAATTAAAAAGTCAATATCATCTCTGTGAGGACCTATTGTGGTAAAGCCTGAAATTATATCCTCTTTTCTGTTCTTTATAAGCTTATTATAAAGCTCGTGGGGATTAGATGTAGGCCGATATACTACCTCGAAGGCTTCCTTATAATTTGATATACCTCTGTATATTTCGCTTATAAAATCCTTTGCAAGCTCTAAATATCTTATTCTGTACTTTATTATTGTACTTCCTGCAATACTCAGTTCACTTTCAAAAGGATAAAGAAGCTCAATATTTCCTTCCCCTTCTTTAAGCTTTTTAAGTATAAAATTTCTCTGCGCTAATGCCCTCATATATCTTTTAAGGGTTTCAAGATATTTTGGATATATCTGAGATATTGCAATATCTAAAAATCTTCTGCGCTTTTCGGGAGCTCCCGAAATAAGACTTAAATCATCGGGAGAAAATATAACAGCACAAAAATTTCCTGCAAGAAGGGAAGCTGAATTAAGCTTTTTTTCGTTAAGAACTGCTTTTCTTCTTTGCTTAATGCTTATTGAAGCTTCATTTTCAATTTCCTGACCTATATAGGTCATATTAATTTTACTCTCAGTTTCATTAAGCCTTACAAGCTCAGTATCTCTGTTTGTACGAAAGCTTTTTGCACCTGTAAAAAGCCATATTGCTTCTATAAGATTAGTTTTTCCCTGCGCATTTTCTCCGCATATTACATTCATTTTGCTGTCTGGTTCTATACTAAAGGGAAGAAGATTTCTGAAGTTTTTCCCGCTGACATTCTTAATCAGCATTTTTTACAACAATCCTTTGTCCTTCAAAATCGAGAAAATCACCGTTTCTCATTTTTTTGCCTCTCATTGTGCAAACAGAACCATTTACCTTTACTTCCCCGTCCTGTATAAGAATTTTTGCGTGTCCGCCTGTAGCTACAAGGTCACTAAGCTTCATAAGAGAATCAAGCCTTATAAATTCTTCCTTTATTTTTATTTCTTTAACTGTCATTATTTCAACCTCATAGGCATTATCATATACATATAATCGTCACTCTGTAATGGTTCTATAACAACACCCTGTTTAGAAGAGTCAAATTTTATCTGCACCATATCGTCATCCACTGCCTTTAAGGCTTCAATAAGATAACGGGAGGAAAGACCTATTTCAAATGGGTCACCCTCAAGGTCAACCTCGTATATTTCTGTTACCTTTCCTGCAGAGGTAGAGCAGGAGAAGTTTATGCTTTCTTCGTTTACTATACATCTTACAGGAGTAGAGAAGGAGTCAGTTATAAGAAGTGACATTCTGTCAAGAATTCCAAGTAAATCTCTTACCATAACAACAATTTTCTGTTTATGAGTAGCAGGAATTGTTCTCTGATAATTTACAAATTCACCCTCTATAAGTCTGCATATAAGCTTATATCCGTCAATTTCAAAGGAAATCATTTTACTTCCAACACTTATAGGAATATTTTCTTCCCTGTCCCCTATAAGACGGACAACCTCGTTAAGCAGTGTTCCGCCAATAATAAAGTTAAATTCTTCTATATTATCTGTTTTTATTTTTCTTATAGCAAGACGATAGCCGTCTATAGCAACAAACTGTAATATACCGTTCTGACAGGAAATATTAATACCCATAAGAACAGGTCTTGTTCCTTCAACAGGAGCAACAGCAAAGGAGGTTCCCTCTGTCATTTCCATAAGTGTCTGCGCCTTTAAGGAAATACTCTGTCCGTCAAAGAAATTTGGAATTTCGGGATAATCAATTGCTGCCATACCTGGTATATCAAAAACCGCGCCGCCGCAGCTTATATGACAAACCATTTTATCGTCAGTGCTTATCTGTACAGTAGGACCGTTAAGTCTTTTAAATATATCACTGAGAATTCTTGCGGAGATTACAATATCGCCGTCTTCCTCTGTTCTTGCATATATTTCCTTTTTCATACTCATTTCAAGATTATAAGCAATAAGGGTTACCTTGCCCTGTTCAGCAGAAAGGAGAATTCCCTCAAGCACAGGATAGCTTGTTTTGTTTGAAACAATTCTTGAAAGGCGGGAAACAACATCAAGTATAATATTGCGGTCAACTGTAAAATTCATAATAGCGGCACCTCTTTGTGAATTTGCAAAAAAATTAAAATTTTTGCTAAAAATAATATTAAATAAATAACAGTCATCATAATAGTGTCAGTTTTGTTCAAAACTATATTTAAGACTTTATTTAAAACAAAATCGACTGTTGATATTAAAAATAATAATTTGTTTATAAGTAGAGATAAATTTTTATTATAAACATAGCTTGAAATTAACAATTGTTTATAACTGTTAACTTTGTTCAAAACTTTAATCGGATTTAAGGTTCTTTATAATGTCCTCTATTATATTTTTTTCATAAGGATTTTCCTTCATCATTTCCTTTACCTTCTTCTCGGTATAGAGAACAGTAGTATGATTTCTGCCGAAGGTTTCACCTATTGACTGATAGGGAAGCTCGGTGGTTTCTCTTGCAATATACATAGCAACGTGTCTTGCTTTAACAAGCTCAGCACTTCTGCGGGAGGAGAGAATATCACCTTCACTTACGTTATAGGTTCTGGCAACCTCGGTTATAATCTGCTCTATTTTAATAGGCTCAGGCTTTGTATCGCTGACAACCTCTCTTATAAAGCCCTGAACAATGGAGAGGGTAGGGGTTTTCTGGTCAATAAGGATAAGAGCCTGAATTTTCTTTACAACACCTTCAAGCTGACGGGTATTGTCATGTATATGCTCGGCAATATAAAAAACTACATTATCAGGAATTGTAATTCCAAGCTGTTGTTCCTTATTTTTAATAATACCTACCTTGGTTTCAAAATCAGGAGGAGTAATATCGGCTATAAGACCGCTTTCAAAACGTGAACGAAGTCTGTCGTCCAGTCTCTTTATATCCTTCGGGGGACAGTCACAGGTAATAACAATCTGCTTTTTGTTCTGATAAAGAGCATTGAAGGTATTGAAAAATTCCTCCTGAGTCTGATCCTTGCCTGCAATAAACTGAATATCGTCAATAAGAAGAACATCAGTGTTTCTAAAACGGCTTCTGAAGTTATCAAGAGAGCCAAGACCTAAGGAACCGTCGTGAATTGCGGAAATAAGCTGATTCGTGAAATCCTCACAGCGTATGTATTCAATTTGCTTTGTAGGATATTTTTTGCGTATATGATTTTTAATTGCTAAAAGCAGATGGGTTTTACCAACTCCGCTTCTGCCATAGATAATAAGCGGATTATATATAATATCAGGGTTGTCCGCAACAGCCATACTTGCCGCATGGGCAAAACGGTTTGTGGAGCCGACAATAAAATTATCAAAGGTAAATTCGCTTTCAAAGGAGCCGTCGCCAACAGGCTTAGAGGGGGAAACAACATGTCCGCTTTCGTCCTCAACAAGAATTGTTACGGCAACATCAAAGCCCATTATATGCTTTAAATTGCTGTGAATCATTTCAATATAATTTGATTCTACAATCTGCTTTTTATAATCTGAATTTATACCTAAAGTAAATTCTCCGTTTTTAAGGTCTATTGGATGAAGGTCCTTAAGCCACACATCAAAAGCAATTTCACTAACGGATTTTTTTATTTCTTCGCAAACAAGCACCCATATATCCGAGGGAGATTCAATTTTCATAAAATCACACCTTTTTAAAAAATATTCACATAATAATACATATAATATTATAACAGATATTTCTAAAATTGCAATATAATTATTATAATATATATAATATATATAAAAAAGAAACACCGCTGTGAAAACGACACAGCGGTTAAATTTGATTATATATAGGAGATTTTTTTATTATAGGAAGCCGCAAACTGTAAAAGTTCACCTGTGTAAGGGGCTATTTTGTCCCAGAAGCACACAATATAATCACTTTTTTCTATCATATATCTATCCCTTTTTGTTTTGCAACCAAAATCCCGCTTTTTACTGACGAAAGTAATACTATTACATTTTTTAAGAACATTAAAATATTTTTCTCTTTCCTTTTCACTGTAGAAATTTGCCTGCTCTTCATAAGCGCAGGCGCACTCAAGGGTGAGAGAACCATCACCGAGCACCTCTTCTGCAAAACAAAGGTCGATACCCTGCTCACAGCCTGAAATAAAGTGGGAAACACCCTCTGCTTTAAGTCGGGAAAGCTCCTTTCTTATTTTCTCTGTTTTTTCCTTTTTTTTGCTTTCGTTCTGCTCTGTATAATCAAAATTACAAAAATCGTTTATAATTATACAGCAGGTCTTTTTCTTTTCCATAATTTTACCTTCCTTTAACAAAAATATGTCGTAATCTGTTCTTTGGGCAAATTATAACAAAAGAAAAATGAAAAAACTGTCGAAACCTGTCAACCTAAAAAAGTTTACAATTTGTTCACAATTAGTATGTCACAAAACCTAAAAATTATAAAAAGCCTTTTTCACAGAAGAAAATCACCGTATTGTTATCCTCTGTAATTATTCTCAGCCAGGTTATAGTTTTATTAACTGAGTTAGCAACAGTCTGTACAATATTTCCTGCCGTGTTCTCATCTACCTCTCCGTTAATCATAATAAATGACCAATCGGGATTTCTGTTTTTAAAGGCATTTTTGACAGCAGAGGTAATCTGTGACGGGGAAGCATAATCAAGACGGGCGTCAATGGTTATGTAATAGTTTTTACATTCGGGGGAGATTTGGGCATAATCCTCTTTATACTGAAGAAGCTCGTCAGAAAAAGCAAAATACATTCCGCCGCCAAGGGAGCTTTTCTTAGTGGGCAGAGCATCGCCTGTAGCATCTGCATTATACCAGTCAGAGCCGATTTTAAAGGCAGTCCAGGTGTGACCTTCCTTATCACTGTCTTCATCAGGTGAAAAATGCTTTTCAATGCTTTCTATTCCTGCAAGGCGAAGGAGAAGGGCATAGCCGTTAGCAAAGCCGTCACAGTGGGTTTTTCCCGTTATAAGTGAGTCATAAAGATAATTATATACTTTCATTTCATTTTCATCTTCATCCTCATAAAGCAGATATTCAGTATTGTTTCGAAGGAATGCGTATAACCTTTCTGCTTTATCAATATCCGAAAGACCATCGGGCAAATCAGCAACAATTTCCTTTGCTCTGTCTATTGCTTCTATCTTTTTATCAAATAGGGACTTCTCAAAATTATTTACGGTAATATAATATCCTTCAAAGCTTGAATCAATTTCAAAGGGTCCGACCTTTACAGGAAGAATACAGGTACAGCTACCATAGCCGTAACGAAGATTTTGTTCAAGCAGGGGAGAATCAAGAGCAAGATGCATAAGCACCTTAAAAAGAACATCACAGTTGTCTATAAGCCGTTTGTCAATGATAACATTTGCGTAACTGTTTTCAAGGGCATATTCAAAGGCGCGGTAAACCTTTTGCTCGTTTTCCGAGAGCGCGTTATAATGAAGGTCGCTTCTCAGGGAAGAATATTTAAGCTCAGAGGAATAAATCTCATTTGCATCGAAATATATTTCCTCGCTTGTTTCAAAAAGCTCACCGTTTGAAAAAGCAATATGACTGCCCTTTTCCGTCTTTTTATCGGCAATACTTGTAAGCAGAATACCAGAAAGATTGAAAATAAAAATCAAAGAGAAAACGGTTATAAGCGCTCGTATGCCAAATTTTTTCATTTTCTTATCCCCCTGTTAACTGTTTCTAAAAAAAGTATACTATAAAAATAAAACTATTTCAAGCAGCAATCTATAGCCCCTATTCCCTAATAAAAAAACAGCCCGAAGGCTGTTTTTTTATTTCTTCTTAGGTTTCTTAATCTTATTAAGCTTTGCGTTCATATCAAGAAGCTGTTCCTTAGTAAGATTAATACCCATAGTACCAATCATACCCGAAAGACGAAGAACGGTAAAGCCTCCAAGCATATCCATCATACCTTCATTCATTTCAAAGCCGCCCATTACCTTCTCGCCCTTTTTAGGCATAAGCTTTGCAAAAAGTCCCATAAAGAGCATCTTGCCCTGCAGGGTAGCAAGAATATCGCCGATTTTATCGTTAAGGGAAAAGTGTCCCTCAACCTCGGTAATATCGAACCAGTTGAGAATGGCGTTTTTCTCTTTAAGGCGGTATTCCTCGTTAAACACCTCAACCTTTCTTATTGTGCCGTAATCCTTATAGTTTCCTGCAACGGCAATAAGCTGGGTTTCGCCCTTGTTTTCTACATCAAAATAGAAGAAATGGTCCTCAGCAGTCTTCTTACCGAGAGATACACCGTTGGCAAAAAGCTCAACCTCAGGAAGATTTGAGTAAACGGTAACCTTTGTTACATCTTCAACCCTGTCGATATAACGCTTAGAGCATAGGTGAACAAAGGGTTCGTCGGAAAGCCATGCCTTATAAGCATAGAAGGAGTCCTTCTTATACTTTCTGTCAAAGGTAACAAGTCCCTTGTGATTCTGTCCGTTTTCACCGCCCTCGCTTCTTGCGTCTGCGCCGAAGTCAAACATATTCCACACGTGTGTTGCCCACATATATTTTCTTGAGAAAAGCTGTTTAATAAGCTCTTCGTGATAATAAGCCTGATACTCCTCGGTATAGTCACCCTGTACGGGATTAGAGGTGTGCCAGTTAAGAGCCTCACAGCCGTATTCGCTGCAGCCGATAGGAATATTTGGGTGGGTTTCGTGGAATTTATCAAACCAAGGTCCGTTCATAGAGGTGTCACCGCCGTACCAGCCGAAATAGTGGTTATATGAAACCACATCGGGAATCTGGATATAGGGGCTATCGATAGGACAGGGAGAAACCGCTGCAATAGTTGTAGGTCTTGTTTTGTCCATAAGGTGACAAAGGTCATTAAGAATAGTATGGTTTTCAAGAAGGTCGGGGTCGGTATCGCCCTTCATTGAAATTTCGTTGGAAAGACCCCAGACAACAATGGAAGGATGGTTATAGTTCTGTGTGATAAGCTCCTTCATCTGAGAAATGGTGTTATCTCGGGCTGTTGGCATATGCTGGGAGATATAGGGAATCTCTGCCCATATTACCATACCTCTTTCATCACAAAGGTCATAGAAATACTGGTCGTGCTGATAATGGGCAAGACGGATGGTGGTTGCGCCTACCTCACAAATAAGGTCCATATCCTCTCTGTGATGCTCGGGAAGAAGGGCATTACCAATACCCCATCTGTCCTGATGACGAGAAACACCGCGAAGAGCATATTCCTCACCGTTTAATATAAAGCCGCGCTGTGAATCTATCTTGAAGGTACGGCAGCCAAAACGGGTGCAAACATTGTCAAGAACCTCACCGTTTTCTATAATCTCGGCTTCCATACAGTAAAGATACGGGTCTTTGCGGCCGTGCCATAAATGAACCTTTTCGATATCGAAATAAACCTTGCTGTCGGTGCTTTCAATACGCTCTAATTCGTTTTCATCCCTGTCGTAAAGGGTATAGGCAATTTTTTGACCGTCAGTAAGGTCTGTGGTATAAACCTCTACCTCAACCCTTGCGTTTTCACCCTCAATTTCAGGGGTAACCTTAATACCTGGGGTGCCGAAATAATCAAGGTCAAAATGGGATTTATTTACACAAATAATGTTTACATCTCTGTACAGACCGCCGTAGAAGGTAAAGTCTGCAGCCTGAGGATAAACCTTGTCGTTAGCAGAGTTATCAACAGCAATAACAAAAAGGTTTTCGCGCTCCATAGAGGCGGTGATGTTAACTCTAAAGGTGGAATAACCGCCGTCGTGATGAGCAAGGTGCTTACCGTTTAAATAAACATCGGCACTGGAATTGGCACCCTTTATTTCAAGATAATAATTATCCGCCTCGGGCAAATCCATTTTGTCAAGAGCTTTTGCGTAGTAGGCGGTACCTCTATAGTAGTCGTTTCCGCCGTCCTGTCCGTCTATGGCATTCCACGAATGAGGAAGATTAACAAAATCCCACTTAGAGTCAATAGCGGTGGGAACTTCTGTTACCATTTTTGTGAAAGCCCATTTTGAGTTGAAATTAATAATTTGTCTCATAACAATTCTCCTGTGAAAATTCGTCCGACTGCCAGACAATCGGACGAATAATGATTATACTGTGGTGTCAACTGCTTCTTTTTCTTCAGCATCCCGTCCAAGCTCCTTATTCATCTGAGCAAGGGTTTTCTTGTCAAGATTATAGATAAGAGCCAGACCGACAAACTGTAAAATAGCCGAGAACATATAGGTCGCAGCAACAACATAGCGCATATTAACAGCAACCTCCCAGAGCTGATTGCCTTCATTTTCGCCAACATAACCGAGAGCAACCATGATTATGAGAACGAGAGAGGGACCAATGCCCTGCGCAAGCTTTCTGAAGAAGGAATGAAGTGAATAAACTGTGCCTTCCTCACGGGTGCCTGTTTTCCACTCGTTATAGTCAATAGCATCGCCCATCATAGCCCAGGAAACTGTAGAATAGATACCAAGACCGAGGGAGAAGATAAGCTGACAGAGAATGTAGATTATAAGGTCAAGACCTGTGTTCTGAGGAAGAATAATGAAAAGACCAAGACCTGCAATCATAGAAACTATTGAACCGAAGGTGGCAAGTTCTTTTTTACCGAAACGGGCAACAGCGGGACGAGCAAGAGGAGTAAATACAACAATGGGAATCATAGCAAAGAGCTGAACAATACCAGAAATTTTAACATTGTTATAATAAGACTGGAAAATAACGGTTACTGCGGTAGCGGCGCCCTGCATACCGATAAACATACCCATAGCAGCAACGGTAGCGCCCACAGCCGCGCGGTTTTTAACGAAGTTGCCGAAAGCCTTGAATACATTGAATTTGGGAGCATCTTCCTTAACCTCAACCTCTGTATTAACGCGGATTTCGGTGTTTTTAATCATAAACTGGAAGCAGATAAAGCCCAGAGCGCCCATTATAAGAGCAGCAATAAAAACGCGTTCGCCAATAAGGTTATCGTTATCGTCATAAATAATAAAGGGAAGAATAACCATAGGAAGCATATTTCCAAATATTGAGCCTACGCTTCTCCAGGCAGACAAAGAGGCTCTGTCCTTAACATCGTTGGAGATAAGGGAAAGAAGTGAGCCGTAAGGAACGTTTGCTACTGTGTAGAAGGCATCCCATACAACATAGCCTGCAATAAAGATAATTGCCTTAGCCCAAACGGGAGCGTTGGGGAAGGGAAGGAAGCAGCAGGCGCCGCCGATAATAAGTCCGATAGAGCCAAACCAGATGTAAGTTAAAAACTTGTTTCTTTTGTACTTGCGCTTGTCGGCGTCAATAATAGAACCGATAAGTGGGTCATTGATTGCATCCCATACCTGAACAACAATAAGTAAAAGCGCGTACCACAAATCCATTCCCATAAACTGTGTCCAGAAAATAGACATTGTGGATTTCAGTGCGAAGCTCATATTACAGCCTAAGTCACCTGCCGCATAAGCCACGCTGTCGCGGATGCCAAACTTGCGGTAGCCGTTAGCATCCAATTTTGGTTGCTTTGCCATAAAAAGTCCTCCTAATACTCATAAGAGCAAAATAATACATCATCATTGTAACATATGATGAATGAAAAAGTCAATAGTTTATATTTACTGTAC
>JBGUVH010000025.1:0-6437 GCA_045134215.1 Acutalibacteraceae bacterium | reverse complement strand
GGCGCCATTATGGCTGTCTGATAGCCGTTTTTAACTAAAGTATAGCAAAGGGCGGCAGCAACGGCGGTTTTACCGCTACCAACATCTCCCTGAACGAGTCGGTTCATAGGGGAGGGGGACTGCATATCCCGTATACACTCAATTGTTACCCGTTTCTGCGCATTTGTGGGACTAAAGGGGAGAAGGGAAAAGAATTCCTCTGTATAATCCTTTTCTATTTTTATGCCGCTGTCCTCATAATTCTTATTTTTAAGAACCGAGAATGCAGTAAGCAGGGTAAAAAGCTCTTCAAAAACCAGACGCTTTTTTGCAGCATCCAAGGAAGCAGCCGAAATAGGAAAATGAATATTTTGTATAGCAAAGGCAAGGTCGCAAAGACCTTCTTTTTTTCGGATATTTTCAGGAATAGGATCAAGGGGAAAGCCGCAACCAAATGCGCTCTTGACCATACGGGAAAGCTGCTTTGAGGTTATTCCGCTTTTAAGGGGATAAACAGGCTGAATTCTGGCTTCGTTCTCATATACCACTGTAGGAGATGAAAGAACAAGGTCAAAAAGACCGCCCTCTGCTTTCCCTGAAAAAATATAGTCAGTGTTTTTTTTGAGATAAAAGGGTATCTGTTTTTTATGATATAAAATTACAGTTATCGAGCCGCTATTATCCTTCACAGTAAAGGTGCAACGTGAAATGGCTTGGCGGTAGAGAGGCTCGGTTTTTACTGCTCCGTCGATTTTTCCCTTAATATTAACCACTGCTTCGGGCATAACCTCATTAATGGGAGTTATATGGGTATAGTCCTTATAATCTCTGGGGTAGTAACGCAAAAGGGCATCGACAGTGTCAATGCCCAGCTTAGAAAGTAAGCCGGCCTTTGCTTCGCCGATACCCTTAATAGTCAGTAAATCTCTGTTTGTATTTTCCATTATTCTACAGAAAGGAAGAAATAGTAAATCGGCTGTCCACCGTTTACAAAAGTGATTTCCACCTTATCACCGAATTTTGCGTTAAGGTCGGCTTCAACTCTCGCTGCCTGCTCCTCGCTTACATCCTCGCCGTAAATTACGGTAAGGAATTCGCTGTCGCGGTTAAGCATGGTTTTAACAAGCCTTGCAACAGCCTTCTCAAGCTCTGTGTCAACAAAGGCGATTTTGCCGTTGTTCATACAGAGAAGCTCACCCTTCTTTATCTTATGTCCGTCAAAGTCGGAATCACGCGCCGCAAAGGTAATGGAGCCTGTAGCAATTCTTTCACAGGCCTCAGCCATAGCAATAGCGTTATTCTTATCTTCTGCCTCGGGGTCAAAGGCAAGCATAGCCGCAATACCCTGAGGAATGGTACGGGAATGGATAACAATAACCTTTCTGGTGCTAAGGGGCACAGCCTGTTCAGCCGCCATAATAATGTTCTTATTGTTAGGGAGAACAAAAACCGTTTCAGCAGGGGTAGACTCAATAGCGCGGAGAATATCGTCGGTGCTTGGGTTCATAGTCTGACCGCCGCTTACAATGGTATCAACCGCAAGGTCGCGGAATAATTCAGCAAGACCGTCACCTGCGCAAACCGAAACAAAGCCTACAGGGTTTTCCTTCTCGGCAGGAGTAAAGGTTTCGGTACGTGTGCTGTTCTGAGCAGGCTTCTTAGCGGCTATTTCACTGTCGTGCTTTGCTCTTTCATGCTGGTCGCGCATATTTTCTATTTTAAGGTGCACAAGCTGACCGAAGGTAAGCGCTTTTTCAATAGCATTACCTGGGTGGTCGGTGTGAACGTGAACCTTAATAATTTCCTCATCGTCAACCACAACAACGCAGTCACCTATGGTTTCAAGATAAGCACGAAGCTCACTGGGTTCTTTCGGATTTTCAGGTTCGCGGTTAACTATAAACTCTGTGCAGTAGGTAAAGGTGATTTCACCCTCATATTCTGCGGCGGCATTTCTGCCTTCGCTTTCCTCTGCTTCGTCACTGCTTACAGCCGAAACGGAGGAAGGAATGATTTTTCCGTCCTTTAATACCGAGAGCATACCCTCAAGTATTACAACAAAGCCCTTACCGCCTGCATCAACAACACCTGCTTTTTTAAGCACAGGGAGTATTTCAGGGGTTTCATCAAGAGCAATTTTAGCGCCCTCTAATGCAGCTTCAAAAACACCGAGGGTGTCAAGACCGTTATCAAAGGCCTTGGTTGCATATTCACTGGCAACTCTTGCAACGGTAAGAATTGTGCCTTCAGTAGGCTTCATAACAGCCTTATAGGCAGCCTCTACACCAAATGCAAAAGCATTTTTTAAATTTTCGGGTTCTACATTGTCATAACCCTTAAAGCCGTTAGCAAAGCCTCTGAAAAGCAGGGAGGTGATAACACCCGAGTTACCTCTGGCACCTCTGAGCAGCGCGGAGGCGGCAGTAGCTGCTACCTTGCCTGCGGTTTCGCCTTCCATACGGGAAAGCTCTCTTGCGGCATTTGAGAGAGTCATAGACATATTTGTACCTGTATCTCCATCGGGAACAGGGAAGACATTAAGCTCGTCAACCTGTTTTTGCTGATTAGAAATGTTGTTGGCGGCAGAGATTATGGCATCGCGCAGAATATTTCCGTTAAACACTGTATACACCTCAATTATTCTTTTATACCGTCAACCTTGACAGTAACTTTCTTTACAATAATACCTGTGGTGTCCTCTACCACATATTTAACCTTATGCACAATGCTCTTTGCAATAGCATTGATGTTCATACCGTAAGTCACAACAATATGAAGGTCAACATTGATAGAATCAGCATTTCCTGTTACGGTAATACCTTTATCAATGATTTCTTTTTTAGAAATAAGACCGAATAAAAGCTGTCTTTTGCTGCTTGGCTTCATACCTGCAACACCGAAGCAGGAAGTTACAGCGCGGCCTATGAGCTTTGATAAATACTCCTTGGAAATTGTGACAGTTCCTGTCATAGTTTCGTAAGATATCATAAAAAAACCTCCCTGAAATAATACTATTTTTGTAAATGCATAAATAAATCATTTGTGGATGCGTCGGTTACCTCACTTACGGAGTCACTATAGAAAAGTATTCCCGAGCGGTAACATATAGGAATAAACGGCATTTGTGAGCCTACTGAAGTGATAACATCGCTGATTGCCACTTCGCCGTTTCGGTATTTGCCGATTATATCGGTAAAGCTGGTGGTGTTTTCATCATTACTGTCAGCAACAGAGTAGGCGCAGCTTCCACCTGGAAGCACCAAAGGACCGATGTCAAAGTTATTATTAAGCTTTACCTCTGCAAGATATAACTGAAATGCACCTGATTCCAAAGCCTGTGTATAGGCATCAAAGGAAAGTGCGTTAACGGTTATACCAACACCTATATCACCAAGCTGTTTTTTTATAAGCTCTGCCGCAATGCTTTGAGAGGCATTATCGCGGTTTATAAGAAGTGAAAAGGACAGAGGATAACCTGACTTATTTTTACGCAGTCCCGAGTTATCTAATATATTATAACCTATTTGTTCCAAATTCTCAATAGCAATTTTTATGTTTGCAGAAGTTTCTATGGTCTGATAGCTTCCTGTAGCCTTCCAGACGGGTGTAAAAGGCCCTGTTGCAGCAACTGCGTTATCATAATAAGCAGTGGTAACAATTTTATTTCGGTCGAGAGCAGCAGATATGCCGTAGCGAACCTTTACATCACTTAGCATAGCGTTACCCATATTAACACCGAGATAAATCAGGCGGTTCTGGTTTACTGAGAATTTCTTTCCGTCCATTCGGATAATTTTACCGTCATTTATGTTTGCGTAATAAAAGTCGGTAGCGCCAACCTCTACATAATGAGCAACCGACTCACTGTCAGGCGCATTTATCAGGTTTACGGTTTTGTATTCAGACTTGTCGCCGTAATAATTTTCATTTCTTAAAAGCTGTGATTCGTCGTCACTTAGGATAAATCTTCCTGCACCGATTGGGGCTAAAAGCACAGAGTCCTCGTTTCTTATATTGTCGCTTCCTGCCTTAAGAATGGGAAAATCAAGCAGATTTATAAAATATGGGTCTACATAACTTAAATTAAAAATAATTTTTGCTCCGTCAACCTCCACAGAAGAGGTGTGTGCAAGGGCGGAGGAATAAGAATTGTGGCTTTTTGCAAGATTAAAGGAATATACCACATCCTCGCCCTTTACAATGCTTCCGTCGGAAAACTGGGCATCCTTTAAAACTACAGTCCAGCTATTTCCCTCCATAGAAGCTGAATGAGCAAGTTTGTATATTGGCTCAAAGCTGTTGTCAAGAACTATAAGAGGGTCATAGAGTAGCTGACAAAGCTCCATATTGACTTTTGTGATAAGGGTATAGGGATTAAAGGTATCGTTATTACAGTAAAGCAGATTTATACTGTCGGTACTGCTTACCTCACCTTGTTCCTTGCCTGATGAGCTTTCGGGACCGTTTTTACTATTATTACAGCCTAAAAGCATACAAAAACACAGTAGGATTATCAGAAAAACTGAAATTAGCCTATAAAATTTCAATTTAATTCTCCTTTAAAAAATATTTACGATTTCTATGCCTTCGGTAAGTCCTGTATTCTGGTTTATATCAAAAATACAGCCGTTCAGCATACATTTACCGTCTGCAAGAACAAATTTTTCACTTGTATTATTGTCCTTTAGCCTTGATATGATTATAGAGCTTTTAACACCAAGCACAGACTGTATCGGCCCTGTCATACCTATATCGGTTATGTAGCCTGTGCCTAAGGGGAGAATCTGAGCATCGTTTGTCTGCACATGGGTGTGAGTTCCCCAAAAAGCAGAAACCTTACCGTCAAGATAAAGCCCCAGTGCCCGTTTTTCACTTGTTGCTTCTGCATGGAAATCCACAAGAATGATTTTAGCACCCTGAGCTTTTGCGTGGTCTATAAGAGCATCAGCCTTATGGAAGGGTGAGGTAGCATTAAGGCTGTCAAGATATACAGTGCCGGATAGATTTATAACGGCAACACTTGTGTACCCGCAATCTACAAGGCAGTATCCGCTGCCGACAAGCTCCTCTGGTAGATTATCAGGACGAAGAAGAAAATAGTTCTCTTCCATCATAGAGCAGATTTCTCTTCTTCTTAAAGAATGGTTTCCACCTGTTATTACATCAGCGCCGCAGGAAAACAGCATTTCAGCACTGGTGGGAGTAATCCCGTTTCCATCGGCTGAATTTTCACCGTTTATAACAACAAAATTAATATTCTTTTCTTTTTTTAGTTTTGGAAGTATATTTCTGACGGTGTTGCAGCCTATACTACCGCATACATCTCCGATAGCAAGTATTCTCATTTTTTACATTCTTTCTGATATTTTTTAACGTTTGTCCGAAAAAGCCTTGTCGACTTTTTGGATGCATAACTTCCTGTATTTTGTAGGGGTCACTTCATAGAAGGCTTGAAATGAGCGGTTAAGATTGCACAGGGAAACAAAGCCTACCTCCTCGCTTATTTCAAGTATGCCTTTATCGGTGGAAGCAAGAAGGTCTGCTGTTTTACTTGCCCTGAGCCAATTGATAAAGGAAGGAATTGTCATACCCATTGATGAGTTGAAGTTTTTGGATATTGTGGGAACAGGAATGTTTAAGTCCTCTGAAATTTTAGAAATAGTCAGCGGCACGGAAAAATGCTCTGACAAATAATTAATTATGCGTTGTGTAAAGCTTTCCTCTGCTTCTCGGTCAATAAGCTCGGCCTTTGCTGTGAATATAGCCATAAAGTGAAGTATAAAGGAATGAATAATCGTGTATTGGAAATGGACGGAATTTTTATAGGGCGAATTACTAAACTCGTCCCAGAAGTCAACGGCAAGCTTTTGAAGACCGTATTCCTCTAAATCTATAAGTGGTTTTTTGGGATAGGTTGTAGTAAGAAGCTTTTGAAGAGTAGGTGTATATTCGCTTTTAAGAATCAAAATCTGAGAAAGCTCACTGTTGTAGTTGACGATAAAATGAGGAAGACCGGGGAAAATAATTATAGCCCTGCCTTCAGAAGGGTGGTATTTTTTTGAATTTATAAATACATCCGACTCTCTGCCGCGCGATATTAGAATTTCTAATTCATTATGAAAATGCGCAGCTATGGGATTTGCGCTTTTTACACACATAAAACGAATACCGCGTGTTTTAAATTCATACGTAAACATCACCTCTCTGCTTTTCTTTATTTCATTTTATAGCCAAAAGAACGAAATGTCAAACCTTTAAGGTATAAACTGCTAAAATTTAATAAAAACTGTGGTCAAAATGAAAAGCATTGACAGGTTCGAAAAAAATTAAAAATCTTAAAACCCAGAAAACACCGCACTTTCTGACACAGTTATATGGTCATTTCGTTACCTCCGTTATTCTTGTGATAATAAAAAATCGGAGGACAGATCCTGTACCTCCGTAATGTTTGTCAGATA
>JBGUVH010000024.1:0-5045 GCA_045134215.1 Acutalibacteraceae bacterium | reverse complement strand
GTGTCTGCTTTTGTAAGAGACAGAATACTGCCGAACATATAATTTGAAAGGTCGGTGTTAGTTCCGCTTACCGATACTATAATTACGCCTATAGCAAGAGCAGAGGTGGATAAAACAGCAATTGCAGAATCGCCTTTAAGCTTACTGTTTGAAGTGAGTCTTAGAAGAAAGACAGCCGCTATTGCTACAACAGGAAGCGCAACGCTCAAGGGTGCAAGATTAAGAACAGAGGACAGTGCAAGGGCGCCAAAGCCGACATGGGAAAGTCCGTCGCCAATCATTGAATAGCGCTTTAAAACAAGGCTTGTGCCAAGAAGCGCTGAACAAAGGGAAATAAGCACACCTACAATTAAGGCTCTCAGCATAAAGGAATAGGAAAATATATTTAAAAAATCAGTCATAAATTCCACCTCCGTAAAAATGCTTGTGAAATTCGCTGTTTTTGTATTCTTCGGTTGTGCCGAAAAATACTCCGGATTTTGTAAGGTGCAGAATATGGGTAGCGTATTTAAAAGCAGCATTAATATCGTGGGATACCATAATTACAGCAATTCTATATTCCTTGTTTATGGTTTCAATAAGAGAATACATATCAGAGGCTGCAATAGGGTCAAGGGATGTAACAGGCTCGTCAAGAAGCAATACCTTACTGCTTGAGGTAAGGGCTCGGGCTAATAGTACACGCTGCTGTTGTCCGCCTGAGAGTGTCTGATAGCTTTCTTTTCTCAAATTATCTATTTTCATAAGCTCCATATTATGAAGAGCTTTTCTTTTGTTCTTTGCGCTGTAAAAGGGACGAAGTCCCATTTTATTAATACAGCCTGACAGAACAATTTCTTCTACACTTGCAGGAAAATCCTTCTGAATACTGCTTTGCTGTGGAAGATAACCGATTTCATTAGAGCTTAAATTCTCACAGTATTCTATTTTTCCGCTAATTGCCTTCTGCAGTTTTAACAGACTTTTAATAAGTGTGCTTTTACCGCTTCCGTTTTCACCAATGATGTAAAGATAATCGTTTTCACCTATGGTAAAATTAAGGTCTTTGAGAATAATGCGGTCATTATAACCGATAGATAAGTTTTTACAACTGATAAGTGACATAATTAATTTCCTTTTTATATTTATGGATTGCAAAAACTGCAATTTGTATAGCCTTCGTATATAAGAACTTCCTTATCCTGCTCAATGCGGATTTTTGTTTCTGCCATCTTTTTAGCATAATAACAGGAGGGAAGATGTATCTTTTTGCTTTCCTTATTAGCGTAATAAAGGGTTACCTCGCTATTTGTATCTGCAGGTATATCTCTGTAACCGTCTGCTGTTTCCTTGTCTGTGCGGTCGGGAGCTTCGATTATAGGATAATCGGGTGACGGATATGTATAGTCTTTCTCGCTGCTGCAACTGCAAAGGCAAAGAAGTATTAGAAATAAAATAACACTTTTGACGGATTTCATAAATTTCACCAATAGAATTGTAATACTAAATGACAAAAAAATCAACTCTTGAAAATAAAAAAATAAAAGGGTAAAATAGAGTTGAGAAAAAGAAGGGAGGTATCGTATGGAACTTAAAGCTCGGCTTAAGTCTAAAGCTAATAAACTGCCCCTCACCCCTGGTGTTTATATTATGAAGGATAAAAACGGCAGTATTATATATGTAGGTAAAGCAAAGGCTCTTAAAAACCGTGTTACTCAATATTTTGGCTCTGATACTAACCATAGCACAAAGGTAAGACGGATGGTTGAAAATGTAGATGATTTTGAATATATTCTTTGCGATACCGAATTTGAGGCACTGATTCTTGAAAACTCTCTTATCAAACAGAATCAGCCTAAATATAATATTTTACTTAAGGATGATAAAGGGTATCATTATATTAAGATAACCGACGGTGACTGGCCTAAAATCGAGTGGGTAAAAACCAAGAAAAAGGACGGAAAATATATCGGACCCTATAATTCGGGAACAGTGGTAAAAAATGCAGTAGATGAGGCTAATAAAATATTTAAGCTTCCTGTATGTAACCGTTCCTTTGATAAACCCAGTAAGCCCTGTCTTAATTATCATATCGGTATTTGCTTTGCCCCCTGTAAATTTCACACTACTCCAGATGAATATGCCCTGACGGTTAAAAATGCCGTTGCATTTATTAAAAACGGCGGATACAGGGAGTCCGATATTAAAAGACTTAAAAGGGAAATGGAAGAAGCGTCCGAAAGGCTTGACTTTGAAACAGCCGCAAAGCTCAGAGACAGAATTGAAGCTGTGGCAAGGCTTAGAGATAAACAAAAGGTGGTTTATTCGGGAAATAAAAATCAGGATGTTTTTGCTACTGCAAGTGTTGGCAGACTTGCCTGTGTACAGCTGCTTAAATTCCGAAACAACCGTCTGTCCGATCAGGAGCATTTTATATTCGAGGACTATGAGAACAGGGCGGAGCTTTATGGTGAATTGCTGTCAAGATTTTACAGTAACACAAAGGATATACCGTCAGCCGTTATAATGGATGAACACCCAGAGGGTAAAGAACTGCTTGAGCAGTGGCTCGGTAGTATGGCAAACAGAAATGTAAAAATTTCGGTGCCGCAAAAGGGTGAGGTTAAAAGATTAGTTGAAATGTGTCTAAGTAATGCGGCGGAAAATTTATCCAAACGGCTTGAGAGAACAGGGAAGGAAACCTCAGCTCTTTCTGAACTTGCACAGCTTCTTAATATGGACAGCGCTCCAAGATATATTGAGTCTTATGATATTTCCAATACTGCAGGGGATGAAAATGTAGCCTCAATGGTGGTTTTCAGCGACGGAAGACCGCTTCGCTCAAACTATCGAAAATTCAAAATCAAGGGATTTTTGGGACAGGATGACTACAGAAGTATGGCAGAGGTAATTGACCGTCGCTTTGCTGAATATTTAAGACGGGAGGATGAGGCATTTTCGGTTATGCCCGACCTTATTCTTCTTGACGGCGGCAAAGGACAGATTTCAGCAGTTCTTCCTGTGCTTAATAAATATAATATAAATGTTTCGGTTTTCGGTATGGTTAAGGATTCAAAGCACCGTACCCGTGCTATCGCTACAACAGGCGGAGATATAGCCATTAAGCCTACAAGACGTGCCTTTTCCCTTGTTACACAGATACAGGATGAAACCCATCGTTTTGCTATAACCTTCCATAAAAGCAGAAAATCAAAAACTATGCTGGAAAGTGAGCTTACCTCTATAGATGGTGTGGGCAGTAAACGTGCTGCAGCTTTGTTTAAGAGGCTTAAAACCTTAAAGGCAATAAAAAACGCTTCTGCTGAACAGCTTTGTGCTATTGAAGGTATTGACAAACGAACAGCAGAAAATATTTATAAGCATTTTCATAGTTGAAAAAGGCTTTCTCACTAAAATAAGTGGGAAAGCCTTTATATATTATTTACTGAATTTTTCGTAGAGGAAGAAGCCGAGCTTTACAAGCTCTCCAGAAATAAATACAATCAGTGAAAGAATAACTGCTGTCATAAACTGACCGAAGGAAAGAGCAGAAAGACCGAGTGCATTTCCCATAGGTGTTAAAAGCAGCAGTACAGCTAAAACTGTAGATAGAGCAAGAACTATCGAAACAATACGGTTTCTGAAATGAGCAAACCTATAGAAGAAATCCTCGAATTTTGTACTTGCCATATTAAAAAGCTGTGAAAGGATTAAAACTGCAAACAGCATTGTCTGGGCAAAAGCGTTGCTTTGTGAGTTTCCAATACTGTAAGCGATAATACTTACAGCAGCAATTACGGCTGTCTGAACGCAAATTACGGTTTTTGACCTTGCGGTAAACAGTGCCTTATCTTCTTTAGAGAAGATATGTAACGGTTTATGCTCAAAAATACCGTCAGACAGTATACTCATAGTAGGAAATGCATCGCAAATAAGATTTATAAGCAGAAGCGGTGCGGCGGCAAGAGGGAAGCTGCCGAATATCAGTAAGCAAATAAAGATAGAAAGCAGTTCGCCTAATTTACTACTGAAAAGATAGGTGATAGCTTTGCGAATTGCTGAGAAGAGTCCACGTGAGGTGTTTATAGCACTTATGATTGAAGAAAAACTGCTGTTATTCATAATTATATCAGCAGCACCTCTTGCAACATCTGTGCCCTTGGTTCCCATAGCAATTCCTACATCTGCGCTGAGTAAGGCAGGTGCATCGTTTACGCTGTCGCCTGTTATGGCAACGGTTTCGCCTTTTGCTTTAAGAATTTTAACAATCCTGTTTTTTTGGTCAGGCAGCAGACGGGCAAAGACGGAGCAGCTGTCAATAGCGATACTCAGTTCTTCGTCCGTTAGCTTTGACATCTCTTCTCCTGTTATAACGGTGCCGCCGTTTCCTATTATACCAAGTCTTTTGGCTACAGCTTTTGCTGTGGCGGCATGGTCACCTGTGATCATAAGGGTTCTTATGTTACCCTTGTTACATTCCTCAACGAGTGATACACTGTCACTTTGCGGCGGATTGCTAAGGGCAATAAGACCTGCAAAGCTAAGTCCTTCATCTATATCGGCAAAATCAAGGTTTGAAGGAATTTCAGAAAGCTGTTTAAAGGCTACTGCAATTACCCTCATACCGAGAGAAGCAAATTCGGTAACAGTATCGTTTATAAGCTGTGAATTACCGTTTTTGCATCTTTCAAGAAGAAAATCGGGAGCGCCCTTTGTTATGGCATAGGGTACACCGTCAATCATATTAACGGTAACTGTGATTTTTCGCTGAGCATCAAAGGGAAGCTTATTAAGACAGGGATATATATTGAAAATATCACGCTGGTCGGAGCTTACATTGTTCATAAAGGAATCAATTATAGCCAGTTCAGTCGCATCGTTATACATAGGTGTATCAACATCGTCCTTTGACTGACAGGTACAAAGGGAAGCAAGTCGAAGCACCATAACAGCAGCCGGATTTTCAAAAGCATTCTTAGCGTCAATGGTTTCCTTGCCGTTGAATATTTTTTCAAGGTTCATTTTATCCTTTGTAAGAGTTCCTGTTTTGTCAGAGCAGATGACCG
>JBGUVH010000023.1:0-4826 GCA_045134215.1 Acutalibacteraceae bacterium | reverse complement strand
GTGAAGACACTCCAGCAAAAACAGCAGCGATACCCAAAACCCGAAGCAGAGAGGAGCCGATTTCCACAGGCGCAACACCGTCATAAAGAAGTCCCATTATATCTGGCGCTATAGCAAAAAGACCTATTCCTGCAGGAAAAGCTATTACAGAAACCGTACGTATAATTTTTTCAATTGTCTTCTTAACTGCGCTCATATCCTTTTCTACCCATACAGTTGTGAGAAAAGGAACAGAACCAACGCCGAGCGTAGAAGTAAGTGTGGGAATCAGGTTATAAAGCACATAAGCTTCACCGCGTATACCATATAGAAATGTAGGCATATTCGAAGCAGTAAGAGCTTCCCTTCCCAACTGAGCAGCAGTAGAATTATAATCCGCGATTGATGGCGCGTACATATTACTGATATAGTCCCAAGAGCTTTCCATTACATTTTTCAGCTGCCATTTTACCATAAATGTATCAATAAACAGCGTAATATTATTCGCAAGTGAACTAAGCGCAACAGGAATAGCAATAATCAAAAGTGCTTTAAGAACAAGCCTTCCATTACTGCTTTCAGGTGAATTTTTAAGCTCATCATCACTTATACGGTCACCAACAAACCTGTGTCTCAAGGAAAGATAAAGCGCAGCAGCAGCAGTTCCTATCATAATACCTGCCAACGCACCTGCCGCAGCATAAGCTACATTTTTGGTTATTTTCAGAATGATATACGCAAAGGAATACCCAAGCACAAGCTTTCCAAGGGCTTCTATAATGTTTGAGATTGCGGTAGGATACATATTCCGCATACCCTCATAATAACCCCTGTAAGAAGACATATAGCTACAAAAAAGCACAGTAGGTGAAATCATCAGAACACAAACACCTACATAAAGAGCGTCACTTGCTTCGGCAGTAGTAAGCTTTGCGTAAGGAATAATTGCCGCAAGCAGCAAAACAAAGCCGGTTATACCCGTAACGAGAAAAGCAAGCTTAGCGATTTTAAGAGTTTGTCTTGTTTCTTTAAATTTTCCCTCAGCCATACAGGCAGCAGTCATACGGGAAACAGCTATGGGAAGACCAGCCATTGAAAGCGCGTATATAGGAAGAAAAAGGTCATATGCAGATGAAAAGAAACCGAAGCCCAAATCGCCGATAAGTCTTTGAAGAGGAATTTTAAAAACAGCACCGATAATCTTAACCACAATAGCAGAAACCAGCAGTATAACTGCGCCGCGTTCAAAATTTTGCGTTTTATTCTTTGTATTCATATAAACTCCTTATAATTTGTTAATCAGAGTAATAATGCAGTCTACAGGAGCGATATTGCCGCTATACGCCTCTTCTCTGTAGGACTGGGTTGCATCATTCCCAGCATCATCAGAAATCTGACGAATACTGGCAAACCTCATTCCCGTCTGATGACATACAGAAGCAATAGCTGCTGTTTCCATATCACAAGATGCAGCCTTAAATACAGTTTTAAGCGTATCCCTCAGCCTATCGTCACTTACAAAGCAATCCCCTGATACAGCACGTCCGCATTTCGCAGCGGGACAAATTGTTTTTAACAAACTCACAAGAAGCTTGTCAGCGCTGTATATGTACTCCTGTTCTGGCTTTTCACAAAGCTTATACCCAAGACATACAAGATCGAAATCGTGCTCTAAAAAGCTATCAGCAATAACTGTATCACCTTTTCTCACACCGCTTATACCTCCCGAATATCCGTAATTCAGAATAGTATCGCAATTCTTATGATACAGATACATAGCAGCTGCGGCGGCATTCACCTTTCCAATGCCGCTTAGTATAGCGTAAACAGTATAGCCATTTAATGAAAATTCATAACAGGGTCTTCCAAAATAACCAACATTTTTACAGTCGCCAATCCTTTGAAGCAAGGGCTCAAATTCGCCGCTGTCAGCAACAATAATTCCGATATTTTTCATAAAAATACCCGCCTTATTTTTTTATATTTTCAAGCTGTTCCTCAGCATCTTTTATCTGAGAAATAAGCTGTGTAATTTCATCTACAGCAGCCTTATAAGAAGCTGTAACCTCGACAGCCTTATTGCTTTCGTAAAAAAGCTTACCAAGTAAGGCATACTGTTTTTCAAGCTTATTATTAAGCACAGCAATATTATATTTTTGTTTACCAACATCCACTGCCTTTTCGGTAGTTGATGCGACAACACCGAATGCTTCACCGATTTTTTCTACAGCATTTTCAAACATACTCATAAAACAAACCTCGCAAATCAAATTAATTTTTTTCAACAGGATATTTTTTATAAAATTCCTTTATTGCATTTTTTCTCTGTAAAATAATATCAAAATTATTTATATATTCATAAGGATACTTATAATTGAAAACCCGTTCAATATAGTCGCCGTTCGGCTCTCGCATTTTTGTTACCGCAGAAGCTCCGCAACCAAGGATAGTGTGAGTTTCATCCATAATGAAAACATTATAAAGACATTCCGTACCAGTTTTTGAATATCCCACATTTTCAAGGTTGCCAACCGTTTTGCTCTGTCTATACATATAGTACGGTACAACGCCCCGAGAAGTGAGAAATTCTCTGGCATACATAACCATTTCATCGGCTGTCTTACCTATTTCTATTTCAGGAAAATCGCCGTTAACATTCATTTTTGACGAACGCTTCATTGAAAGCGAATGAACGGTAACACTTTCAGGGTCAAGCTCACTAATCTGCAGTAACGTATTTTTAAAGCTGTCTATATTATCGTCGGGAAGGCCTGCAATAATATCCATATTTATATTGTCAAAACCGATTCTTCTGGCAAGTTTAAAAGCTTCTATTGTCTGCATTGCGGTATGAGCTCTGCCGATATTTTTAAGAACCTCATCGTTCATTGTCTGCGGATTAATACTAATTCTGTCTACACCCAGTTTTTTAAGTACGCACAATTTATCTTCAGTAATTGTATCAGGTCTGCCTGCCTCAACAGTAAACTCTCTTAAATATTTTAAATCAAAGCTTGTCTTTATAATAGATATTACCCTTTCAAGCTGACAAGCAGTCAGGGTCGTAGGAGTACCGCCGCCGATATATATAGTTTCAAGGCGCAGATTTAGTTCTTTTGCTATATTTGCCGTATAAACAATTTCCTTACACAAATATTCAACATACTGAGGAATAAGCTTTTCCGTCTTTTCAATAGCGTGAGAGACAAATGAGCAGTAAGAACATCTTGTAGGACAAAACGGAATAGATATATATAAGCTAAATGAACGCGGTGAAGACATACGGATAATATTTTCCTCTGCCAGATAGGTTTCTTTGCACAAAGAAATCTTTTCGTCATTTACATAGAATTTTTCTCTGAAAAACCGCTGTGCTTCTTCTTCACTGCCAAGCTCTTTTATAACTGACGAATAAAGACGGGCAGGACGTATTCCTGTAACAATACCCCATTTTACAGCATAGTCTGTTATCTGCACAAAGCAGTCAAATAAAATCGCAGCAATTTCTCGCTCTGCGTCCCTATCACTGAAATTTTCGGGCAATACACCTGTTTTTTCACAAAAAGCGTCGCCGTATTTAAGAGAAGAATAAATACTGTTTCCGTATAGTTTTGTAACAGCTACGCTGTCATCCTCAGCGATTTCATCAATAACCTCTATTTTCTCAAAAGGTAAAAACAATCGGCATAGCTTTTCCATTTCATATCGAAAAGTATGTCCAACACAACAAAGCTTCATTATAAAATTTCCCTCATATACGGATTATACTGCTTCTCATAAGACAGTCTTGTAGCAGGACCATGACCTGCAAACACATCATAATCACACTCAAGAGCATAAAGCCTTTTAAGCGAGGCTATCTGCTCATTTCTATCACCGTTAACAAAATCAGTTCTTCCGACACTGCTTCTGAACAGAGTATCGCCGCTAAACATCCAGTCACCGATTATAAAACAGGCGCTTCCTTTACTGTGACCGGGAGTAATCATTACCTTTATACTTACATCGGACAGAGTAAGCTCATCACCGTCGTTAAAGATTTCATCCGCTTCAAATGGAGTGAAGGGAATACAAAATCTTGTAGTAAGATTTATCTCTCCGTCCATAAGTCCTGATGCATCCTGCTGACTTATATATATTTTACCGCCGCAAAGCTCTCTGACTTTATTAGCACCTAAAATATGGTCAAAATGGTTGTGAGTAAGAAGAATATAAAAGTCTTTAGTTTTATTATCATTAATAAAGCTCTTTACTTCGTCGTTACACACACCAGGGTCAATAATAACAGCCGCTTTTTCGGAAGAAATAAGATATGTATTTACGTCCATTTCGGCGCCGTATACAGTGCTTAGTTTCATTTTACTTTCTCCATATTTCAGTATCTAGAACAATAGTTACAGGTCCGTCATTAAGAAGACTTACCTTCATATCTGCGCCAAAGCTTCCCTTTTGAACATTATGTACACCGTTTACTTTAAGCAGTTCGCAAAATCTTTCATATTCAGCATTAGCTTCTTCGGGGTTTTTAGCAAGTGAAAAGGAAGGACGGTTACCCTTTTTAGTATCGGCGCATAATGTGAAATTAGAAATAACGAGAGCTTCGCCGCCTATATCACACAGAGACAAATTCATTTTATCATTTTCATCGCAAAAAACCCTCAGCGCAGCAACCTTGCGGGCAAGTATTTCGGTATCCTCCTCTTTGTCATGTTCATACACACCAAGCAGAATTAAAAAACCTTTTTTGATTTCGCCGATTATTTTTGAATCAACCGAAACCTGAGCATTAGAAACTCTTTGAATTACAGCCTTCATTACTGATTTAACCTCTCTACATGGAATACACC
>JBGUVH010000022.1:0-5904 GCA_045134215.1 Acutalibacteraceae bacterium | reverse complement strand
GAGTAATATTGTATAGTAGCAGCAAAGCGAATACAGAAATAAAAATCAAGGTAGAAAGGGCATAGGTATCAGGAGTAACGGTACGCTTTGTCATATTATAAATAACAATAGGCAGTGTCTGATAGTGTCCGCAGGTAAAATAACTTATTACAAAATCATCAAGAGAGAGTGTAAATGCCATTATAAAGCCTGTGAATATACCGCTTGAAATCGACGGAAGCATAACCTTAAAAAAGGCTTTGAGCGGTGTACAGCCAAGGTCCATAGCTGCGTGAGTAAGTGCAGGGTCGGTCTGTCTCAGCTTTGGCATAACAGAAAGAATTACGTATGGTAGATTAAATGTTATATGAGCAATAAGCACTGTAACAAAGCCGAGGGATTCAGCAAGACCGAACATTTTTCCAAAGAAAATGAAGAGAAGCATCAGAGAAACACCTGTAACTATATCTGCGTTCATCATCGGAATATTAGTGACAGACATAATTGTCGATTTTGCCAGTTTACTCCTCAGTGAAGCGATACCTACAGCAGCCGCAGTACCGAGAACGGTGGAGATACAGGCGGAAAGCACAGCGATTATCAAAGTATGCTCAAAGGCTTCAAGCATTTCACCGTTAAAAACAAGCTCAGCATACCAATCAAGCGAAAAGCCCTCAAATACCCAGACACTCGACCCGCTGTTGAAGGAAAAGACAATCATAACGGCAATAGGCGCATAAAGGAAAAGAACGATAAGCGCCATATACAGACGGGAGAGTATTTTCATATCACAACACCTCCGTCCGAGTCATCAGAAAACCTATTCATTATAAACAAGGAAACAAGAATTATTGCCATTAGCACCATAGAAATAGCAGAAGCAACATTATAATAATCAGGTCCTAAATTAAACAGGTATTCAATCATATCACCAATCAGCATTGTTTTGTTGCCACCTAGCTTTTGTGAAATGTAAAAAGTGCTGACAGAAGGTACGAATACCATAGTAATACCCGAAATAACACCAGGCAGACTTAAGGGGAAGATAACCTTTCCTATAACTCTTAATTTATTAGCACCAAGGTCCTCTGCCGCTTCGGTAAGCGAAAAATCAATTTTGGACATAACATTATAAATCGGTAAAATCATATACGGTAAAAAGTCATATACCATACCGAGAATAACAGTACCCGGACGGTTAATCAGAGACAGGGGACCGATACCGATTTTACCAAGCAGAGAGTTAATAATTCCTGTATTTGATAAAATTGTAATCCAGGAATAAGTACGGATAAGGAAGTTGGTCCACATAGGCAGCATTGTGAGTATCATCATCATTCGCTGTGCGCCAGGCTTACATTTAGTCATAAAATAAGCAAGGGGATAAGCTATGAGAAGGGTAATTATAGTAGAAATAAAAGCATAGAGAAGTGATAAAAAGAAAGCTTTTTTATATCTGCCTAAATCAGAAAAATTATCAAGAGAAAATACTCCGTTTACATCAGTAAGAGCATAATAACCCATAATAAGCAGGGGGACTATGATAAATAAAGCTGCCCATAAAATATAAGGAGCGCGAAGCAGTTTCTGTCCTAAGGATTCTTTTTTCACTATTCATCCTCCTCTAAATCAGAAAGATGGTCTATTTCGTCACTATATGAGCTATAGTCACCGTATTTGCCCGAATACTCGGATTTCTTCATAATATGAATAGCATCAGGTTCAATAAACAAGCCGACACGCTCATCAACCTTATGCTTATCAGTGGTCTGAATCATCCATTTAAAACCGCCGATGTCAACGATTATTTCATAGTGAACGCCAAGGAAGGTGACAGAGGTGACAATACCTGTAAGCATACCCTTATCATCTTCAACAATATCAACATCCTCAGGTCTGACAACAACGTCAACCTTTTCGTTAACACCGAAGCCTGAGTCAAGACATTTAAAGGTCTGTCCAGAAAATTCAGCTAAAAAGTCTTCCTTCATAATTCCGTCAAGTATGTTTGATTCACCGATAAAATCGGCAACAAATGCATTATTCGGCTCATTATATATATCCTGAGGTGTTCCAATCTGCTGAATTTTACCGTTATCCATAACAACAACACGGTCAGACATTGAAAGAGCCTCCTCCTGATCGTGAGTGACGAAAATAAAGGTAATACCCAACTGTTGCTGAATCTTTTTAAGCTCGTTTTGCATATCCTTACGCAGCTTCAAATCAAGAGCTGCAAGAGGCTCATCAAGGAGCAGCACACGGGGATTATTAGCAATAGCTCTGGCGATAGCGACACGCTGCTGCTGTCCGCCTGATAAATTATGAATTTTTCTTTTCTCCATACCCGAAAGATTAACAAGGGCTAACATTTCTGTTACCTTTGCTTTTATCTCTTCTTCAGGAAGCTTTTTAAGTCGCAGACCGAAAGCAATATTTTCAAAAACATTCAGGTGAGGGAAGAGTGCATAACGCTGAAAAATAGTATTAACCTGACGTTTATAAGACGGTACGCCGTTTATCTTTTCGCCTGAAAAAATAATATCGCCACTATCCTGCTCCAAAAAACCCGCAATAACACGAAGTGTTGTGGTTTTTCCGCAACCGGAGGGACCGAGAAGTGTTACAAATTCCTTATCGTGAATTTCAAGATTAATTCCGTCAAGCACCTTTTCGTCCTCAAAGGATACCGAAATGTTTTTAAGTTCAATAATATTGTTTTTCAATTTACAACACAACCTCCTAAAGACTGTAAATAAAACGAAAAAAAGACCGCTAAATCTGAACAGAAAAAGAAAGCTTAATAAAACTTATCCTTCGGATTGTTTCCGGTGCAGAAAAAACGGTAATAGATCTCTGGATTTACATATAATATAATTCGTATCTAATATATTGCAAAATGTCGCTATTGTCAAGTGTTTTTTTAACATTTTTAGATGTTTTACTGTTGTGATCTGTTATAAAATTAATCAGACTCTTTATTTCTTCTGTTTTCTTTGATTTACTGTATTTTTCTCATTCTTTTAAAGCAAAAGTTTTATTAACCTCAAAATATAATTTTTTTCAAAAAAAGTTAATTAAAATATTGCTGAAAATAGATATTTATGGTATAATACATCTGTATATGCAATTATGTGTGGTGAACAATTTTGAAGATATTGGGAATTGACCCAGGATATGCACTTATAGGCTACGGTATTATTTCTTACGATACGGGGCATTTTAAGACAATTACCTTCGGTGCTGTCACTACATCACCTGAGCTTTCTTTTCCCGAACGCCTTGAAGTTATTTATAAAGACATTAATCAGCTTATTTGTGAGTTCAGACCCGATGCTTTATCTATCGAAAAACTGTTTTTTAATACCAATACAACTACAGCTATTGATGTTGCACAGGCAAGAGGAGTTATTTTACTAGCTGCAAAAATGAATTCTGTTCCTGTTTTTGAATACACTCCTTTACAGGTAAAATCTGCTGTAACAGGCTTTGGCAGAGCAGAAAAGCATCAGGTTATGGAAATGACTCGTTCACTGCTCGGGCTTTCAAAGGTACCGAAACCTGATGACACAGCTGATGCACTTGCTCTGGCAATTTGCCACGCTAATACCGGAACCTCTGTTTATTCAAAGCTTATGAAGGGAGAACTATAAATGATAGCAACGTTAAGAGGTACTCTCACATACCTTGAGCCAACCTACTGCATTATAGAGTGCGGCGGCGTTGGTTTTCAGTGTTATATTTCAGGTAAAGCGTTAGGATCTATGTCTAATATCGGTGAAGAAGTCAAGCTTTTTACATATATGTCGGTTAAGGAAGATGCTATTGACCTTTACGGCTTTGCTGATATGGAAGAGCTTAACTGTTTTAAGCTCATAACCTCTGTAAGCGGTGTCGGTTCAAAGATAGGACTTGCAATTCTTACTGCTTTTTCACCGCAGCAGATTTCTCTTTATATAGCAGGAAATGACCCTAAATCGCTTACCGCCGCTTCGGGTGTAGGAATTAAACTTGCTCAAAGAATTATTCTCGAATTAAAGGATAAAGTCACAGCTATTCCCGGTACTGATGTCGATACTATATCTACCGTTAATTCATCCACAAATATTAACTCTAAAGAAGCTATTGCCGCACTTGTTTCACTGGGCTATTCACAAAGCGAAGCGACTCACGCGGTTAACAAGCTTTCTCCTGATTTACCCGTTGATACGCTTATAAAAGAAGCTCTCAAATTATTAGCAAGGCAGGTATAATAAATGATCGAAACATCTGATTTTAATATTGATGAATCTGCAGGCAGAATTGTTTCTCCTGAATACAGAAGTGACGACAGCGATAATGAAATTAGTCTTCGTCCAAAAAATCTTGACGAATACATCGGTCAGGAAAAAGCAAAGGATAATCTGAATATTTATATTAAGGCGGCCTTACAGCGTAAGGAAGCTCTTGACCACGTTCTGCTTTACGGTCCTCCAGGACTTGGAAAAACAACCCTTTCGGGAATTATTGCAAAGGAAATGGGAGTAAACCTTCGTGTGACTTCAGGTCCTGCTATAGAGAAACAGGGTGACCTTGTAGCACTGCTTACAAACCTTAACGAAGGTGACGTGCTCTTTATTGACGAAATTCATCGCCTCTCCCGTAATGTCGAAGAAATTTTGTATCCCGCTATGGAAGATTTTTCTGTGGATATAATTATTGGAAAAGGTCCTTCTGCTCGTTCTATAAGGCTTGATGTACCTCACTTTACACTTGTAGGTGCTACTACACGAAGCGGTCAGCTGACTGCACCTCTTCGTGACAGATTTGGTGTATTGCTTCGTCTTGAGCTTTATACTCCTGAAGAACTGGCTAAAATTGTTACCCGTTCGGCTTCGATTTTAGATATTCCCATTGATTATGAGGGTGCTTTGGAAATTGCTTCCCGTTCAAGAGGTACTCCTCGTATTGCAAACAGACTTCTACGCAGAGTAAGAGATATTGCACAAATTGAATTCAGTGGTGAAATTACCGAAAAGGTTGCTATGGCGGCTTTATCTCGTTTTGAAATTGACGAATTAGGTCTTGATGAATTCGACCGCAGAATGCTGTCAACCATTATTTATAATTACTCAGGCGGTCCTGTTGGTCTTGATACCTTGGCTGCGGCTGTTGGTGAAGAAAGCGTTACTATCGAAGATGTATATGAGCCTTATCTTATGCAAATCGGTTTTCTGACCAGAACTGCAAGAGGAAGATGTGTTACTAAGCTTGCTTATGATCATCTGAACATACCTTTTCCAAACTGCGACTGCCACAATGATACGTCGCAGCAAACAATTAATTTAAGTTAAAGGAATAACAATGAGATTTACCGAAGATTTTAAGGACTATGAGCTTATTGACGCTGAAGGCGGTGAACGTCTCGAGCGTTGGAAGGATATTATACTTATCCGTCCTGACCCACAGGTAATCTGGCAGGGTGAGCGCAAAAATCCTTTATGGAAAAATGCACATGCAGTTTATCACAGAAGCAGTTCAGGCGGAGGCTATTGGGAACCGCTTAAAAAAGTCCCTGATGTTTGGTCTGTAAATTATAATGACCTTATTTTCAGACTTAAGCCTATGGGCTTTAAGCATACTGGACTTTTTCCCGAACAGTCTGTTAACTGGAAATTTATGCAGAAAAAAATCAGGTCTGCTGACAGGGATATTTCTGTTTTAAACCTCTTTGCGTATACAGGCGGTGCTACCGTTGCCTGTCTTAAGGCGGGAGCAACCGTTACCCATGTTGATGCATCAAAGGGTATGGTTTCCTGGGCAAAGGAAAACGCTGTAGCATCAGGGCTTAGCGACAGACCTGTACGTTGGCTTGTTGACGATTGTCTTAAATTTGTTAAAAGAGAAATAAGAAGAGGAAATAAATACGACGGTATTGTTATGGAT
>JBGUVH010000021.1:0-10355 GCA_045134215.1 Acutalibacteraceae bacterium | reverse complement strand
CTTAAGGATTACGGCTTTACCTGTGCCGATGAAATGCTCTATCCCTCTAACCACCGTTATTTATCTGACCTGCTTTCGTATGTTGCTGTAGGCGCTCGTTCGGTAGAGAATCAGGAACACCGTCTTGTATCAAGCGGAATGGATACACCTGTAGGTATGAAAAATCCCACAGGCGGTGACCTTACGGTTATGATGAATGCAATATCTGCCGCTCAGCACAGTCACACCTTTATTTACAGAGGCTGGGAGGTAAAGAGTGAAGGCAATCCCTTAGCCCACGCAATACTCAGAGGCTATACAGGGCCTAATGGAAGCAGTATTTCAAACTACCATTACGAAACCCTATCAGAGCTTTGTGAGCTGTATAAAAAATCAGGACTTCTTAATCCATCTGTTATAATTGATACCAATCACGCAAACTCCGGAAAGAAATATAGCGAACAGCCCAGAATTGCCAAGGATGTAATTTATAGCTGTACCCATAATGATGAAATTAAAAAGCTTGTTAAGGGACTTATGATAGAAAGCTATCTGGAGGACGGCTGTCAGAAGATAGGTGAGCATATATACGGCAAGTCAATTACCGATGCTTGTCTTGGCTGGAAGAAAACCGAAAAGCTGATTTACACCATAGCTGACAGTATTTGATGCTGAATTTGTCCGATTTATGTACAAAAGGTAAAAATTAACGGTTTATATATAAAATATAATAAATTTTACTTGTAAAAATCCTTTGTTAAAGGTATAATAACATAGTAAATTAAAATGCAATAATTTTGGAGGTAACTTTAATGGAAACTTATAATCTCGAAAAAGTCGGAATTATGAACCCTCTTTGTGTTCACCGCAATCTTACCCCCGCACAGCTTACTGAAGCTGCTCTTCGTCGCGGCGAGGGTACTCTCAGCAATACAGGTGCTCTTGTTGTAAAGACCGGTAAGTACACCGGACGTTCTGCACAGGACAAGTTTATTGTTGATTCAGAAGGCGTACATGATGAAATCGCTTGGGGCAAAGTAAATAAGCCCATCAGTCAGGAAAAATTTGATGCTCTTTATGCAAAGACAATGGCATATCTTCAGGGCAGAGAGCTTTTCGTATTTGATGGCTTTGCAGGTGCTGACCCCAAATATAAGAAGGCATTCAGAGTTGTAAATGAACTTGCTTCACAGAACCTCTTTATTCATCAGCTTCTCCGTCGTCCCGAAGCAAGCGACCTTGAAAACTTTGAGGCTGATTACACTATTATTGCTGCTCCCGGATTTAAATGTAATCCTGAGCTTGATGGTGTAAGAAGCGAAGCTGCTATCATTATCGACTATGAAAAGCACATTGTTCTTATCGTAGGCAGCCAGTATGCAGGTGAAATCAAGAAGTCTGTATTCTCTGTTATGAACTATGTTCTTCCTAAGATGGGCGTATTCCCCATGCACTGCTCTGCTAACATTGGCAAAGACGGTGATTCTGCAGTATTCTTCGGTCTTTCCGGTACAGGTAAAACCACACTTTCTGCTGATCCTAACCGTATGCTTATTGGTGATGACGAGCATGGCTGGGCTGATGACTCTATCTTCAACTTCGAGGGTGGTTGCTATGCTAAGTGTATCAATCTTTCTCCCGAAGGCGAGCCTGAAATTTATAATGCTATCCGTTTCGGCGCTCTCGTAGAGAACGTTGTTATGGATCCCGATACCAGAGAGTTTGACTTTGATGATGATTCTCTTGCAGAGAACAGCCGTGTTGGCTATCCTGTTGATTACATTTCTAATGCTGAGCTTTCAGGTATGTCCAAGGATGTTCCCAAGACAGTTATCTTCCTTACAGCTGATGCTTACGGCGTACTTCCTCCAATCTCCAAGCTGGATAAGAATCAGGCTATGTACTACTTCGTATCAGGCTTCACTTCTAAACTTGCAGGTACTGAAATCGGCGTTACCGAGCCTGTTCCTACCTTCTCTACCTGTTTTGGTGAGCCCTTCCTTCCTCTTGATCCTTCTGTTTATGCAAAAATGCTTGCAGATAAGGTTGAGAAATCAGGCGCTAATGTATTCCTCGTAAATACCGGTTGGAACGGTACCGGTAAGCGTACAAAGCTTGCTTATACTCGTGCAATGGTTACTGCTGCTCTTACAGGCGACATCAACAACAGTGAGTTTGTTACCGACCCCTATTTTGGAGTAAGCGTTCCTACTACTGTAGCAGGTGTTCCTGATGACCTTCTTATTCCTGAAAAGACTTGGGAAGATAAGGCTAAGTATGAAGAAACTGCTAAGAAGCTTGCTGCTTCCTTCCGTGAGAACTTTAAGAAGTATACTCATATGAGCGAAGAGGTTATTAACGCAGGTCCTAAGGCTTAATTTTTAAAGTATATTAAAAGTCCCCGAAGTGATTCGGGGACTTTTTGTCTTTTTTTTTGGCTTTGCATATATTGTAAAGAGGAATGTAGTTCCTCAAAATATTCAAAGATAAGGAGAAAGAAAATGGCAACCTTTACAAATGTGGCTACTCTGACCTACAACGGAAATACAGCTGTATCTAATACAGTTGTAGGTGAAATTCTCGAAGTTATTTCCGCTTCAAAAACAGCTATAGGTAACACTTACGGTGTTAACGATAATATAACCTATGCTATAAATCTGATAAACAGCGGAACTACCGCTCTAAGTGGTCTTACGGTTACCGATAATCTTGGAGGCTATGACTTTGGTACTGATGAATTAGTACCACTTGATTATGTTGAAGGCTCTGTAAGATATTTTGTTAACGGAGTTTTGCAGGAAGCACCTACTGTAACGGCAGGACCTCCTCTTGTTTTCAGCGGTATTGATGTTCCTGCTTTATCCAATGCGGCAATTGTTTACGAGGTAAGCACAAACGCATTTGCTTCACCTGAAACCGATGGCGTAATTACCAACGAAGCGGTTATAAGCGGTGCAGGAATAACACCTGTTACTGTAAGCGAAACTGTAACCTCCCGTGAAGAAGCAGACCTGAGAATTACCAAGACTTTAAGTCCTACCGTAGTTGCCGAAAATGGTGAGATAACCTACACCTTTACTATACAGAACTTCGGTAATGAAGCAGTTGCAACAGATGATGTTGTTCTAACAGATGCTTTTGAGCCCGTTCTGGATATAACATCAGTAACATTCAACGGAGAACCTTGGACTTCACCTGCTGATTACAGCTATAATCAGACTACAGGACTGTTTACAAGCGTCCCTGGCAGAATAACAGTACCTGCCGCAACCTTCACACAGAATCCTGACGGCAGCTTTACCGTAACCCCTGGCGAAGCAACCCTCGTTATAGTTGGAACAATATAATATAAATTATAAAAGACACGGGCAACCGTGTCTTTTATAATTTATGAGTTTATTTTTTAATTAAATAAGCAACTAATTTGCAAAGTTCCATAACTACTACAGGGACAAATATAAGACCTAAAGTAACGAGGTACATATCAAGGGAAAGCTTTACAAGTCCGAATGCTATACCGACAGGAGTAAACAGAACTATAAGCATAAGTGCGATAGAGAAGAGAAAAGCCCAATTAAGTGTTCTGTTAGATAAAACGCCGATTTTGAACATAGAGTGTTCGCTTCTCATATTATAGGCATGAACAGCTTGTGAAAGACCTAAAACGGCAAATGCCATAGTTCTGCCACTATCCAGTGGGTCAACAGAGCTTAATGCAAATTTCTGTCCCAGTACAAATCCTACAAGAGAAATTATAGCAAACATAAGTCCCTGAAGAACTATTCTTATTCCCAGTCCGTGCGCAAATAATCCTTCGCTTTTTGGCTTTGGAGGAACGTTCATAACATCCTTTTCAACCGCTTCCATACCGAGAGCAATAGCAGGGAAGCTGTCGGAAACAAGATTTATCCATAAAAGCTGCATAGAAAGGAAGGGGGATTTTTTCCAGATAAGCATTGAGGCAAAAACCGAAATAACCTCGCCGATATTTGTGCCGAGAAGAAATCCTACAACCTTTTTTATATTTGAATATATGCCTCTGCCTTCTCTTACGGCATCAACAATTGTAGCAAAATTATCGTCAGTAAGAGTCATATCAGAGGCGCCCTTTGCAACATCTGTGCCCGTAATACCCATAGCGCAGCCAATATCAGCAGCTTTAAGTGCGGGTGCGTCGTTTACACCGTCGCCTGTCATAGATACTACCTGACCTTTTCTTTGCCAGGCTTTTACTATTCTTATTTTGTTTTCAGGAGAAACTCTTGCATAGACAGATATTTTTTCTACCATACTGTCAAGCTCTGCTTCGCTCATATCGTCAAGCTCTGAGCCTGTAATAGCAAAGTCACCCTCCTGTAAAATTCCAAGCTCTTTTGCAATTGCTGAAGCTGTAACAACGTGGTCACCTGTTATCATAACAGGCTTTATTCCTGCCTTTCGGCAAACTGCAACAGCTTCCTTGGCTTCAGGGCGGGGAGGGTCTATCATTCCTATAAGGCCCATAAAAGTAAGTCCGTTTTCTATTTCTTCACTGGTAAGATTTTCGGGAAGCTCATCAATAACTTTATAGGCAATAGCCAGTACACGAAGGGCATTTTTGCTCATTTCTTCGGTTGCTTCTTTAGCCTTTTCAAGATTTCCCTTTATACATCTTTGTATCATCATATCAAAAGCACCTTTTACTATAACGGTTTTCTTGCCGTTTATAATATTGATGGTGCTCATAAGCTTACGGTCAGAGTCAAAGGGTAGGGAAGCAATTCTTTTATATTTACTGTTAAGCTCTTCCTTTAAGCTTCCGTTTATATATGAAGCATATACAATCGCTGTTTCGGTTGGGTCACCGATATGCTGAACCTCAGTACCGTTAATAACAATGCTTCCGTCACTGCAAAGGGTACCGAAATTAAGGAGTTCTCTGATTTTTTCACTGTTGTTATCGCTTATGTCCTCATATTCCTGTGAAGCATCAAGATAAGCTTTAACAAGTGTCATTCTGTTTTGTGTAAGGGTGCCTGTTTTATCAGAGCAGATAATCGATGCGCTACCCAAGGTTTCCACAGCAGGAAGCTTTCTTATAAGGGCGTTTTTCTTTACCATACGCTGAACACCGATTGAAAGAACAACAGTTACTATTACAGGAAGTCCCTCTGGAATTGCCGATACGGCAAGTGAAACAGAGGTCATAAAGATTTCAAGAACAGGAGTATCTGCAAAAATACCTACGATAAAAATAACGGCGCATATTAACAGAGCCAATATACCGAGATATTTACCGAGCCGAGTAAGCTTTTGCTGAAGGGGAGTCTGAGCTTCATTTTCATCACTTAATAAATTTGCGATTTTACCCATTTCGGTGTTCATTCCCGTAGCAGTGACAACTGCAACGGCAGTGCCGTAGGTAATGCTGCAGCCCGAAAACACCATATTTGCTCTGTCGCCTATTGGTGCATCATCAGCGATAGAGGAGTCAGCGTCTTTCTCACTTGGCACAGATTCGCCAGTCAGAGCCGATTCCTCGCTTTTAAGGCTTACGCTGGTTATAAGTCTTGCGTCAGCAGGGACAAAATCTCCTGCTTCAAGCTTGATTATGTCACCGGGAACGAGCCTGTCGGCATTTATAAGCATTTCCTTCGAATTGCGTATAACCCTTGCGTGAGGAGCAGACATATTTTTGAGTGCATCAAGCGCTTTTTCTGCTTTTCCCTCCTGATAAACACCCATAAAAGCATTCATAATCACTATTGAAAGTATGAGCAGTGGTTCAAAAAGCTCACCCCAATTTTTTTCCATACAGATAATTACAAAGGAAACAAGGGCGGCTGCGATAAGAATGAGAATCATTACGTCTTTGAACTGATCTATAAATCTCTGTAGAAAGGTTTTCTTTTTCTTCTCACTTAGCTTATTGTAACCGTATTTATCTGTAAGCTGTGTTACCTGTTCGTCAGTAAGACCTGAGTCTACATTAACGTTATAAGTGTTCAATAACTCATTAATCGGTGTTTTATATGACAACGTTTTATCCTCCTAAAAATGTAAACATAAGGGCAACGATAGTATTTACCGTTGCCCGCATTTTAATTACTCGTCATCTTCGCTTACAGACTTTTCTCTGCCTGAAGTGTTGACTGTGACCTCTTGAGCCATCATATCGTCAGCCTTTGTTACGGTGATAATCAGTCCGTTAACCTCAAAGGTATCGCCCTGGGCGGGAATACCCTCACCAAGCTGTGTAAGCCATCCGTTAACCGTAGCGGCTTCATTCTCCTCATCAGCCTCGAGAGAAAAATATTCGAAAAAGTCTTCAATAGAAACGCTGCAAAGCACCTTGAAGTTATCCTCATCAATTTGCGTAAAATCTTCAACCGCCTCGTCGCTTTCGTCCCAGATTTCTCCCACTATCTCCTCAAGTATATCCTCCATAGTAACTATACCCGATGTTTCACCGTATTCGTTAACTACAAGAACTATATGATTGTGGTCGGTCTGCATATCCTTGAAAAGTGTATCAAGGTGAATGGATTCAGGAACAAAAACAGGGGGCTGAATTGCCATATCAATGGTAAAGCCTTGGTCGTTTCTGTGTAATAAATAATCTTTGGTATAAAGAATACCCTCAATATTGTCGTGTGATTCATTGAAAACGGGAATTCTTGAATAGCCTTCGTTTTCAATAACCGAAATGATTTCCTCGTCTGTTGCATCCTTAGAAACAAATGCAACTGCTTTTCGTGGAGTCATTACATCCTCGGCAGTCATTCTGTCAAGCTTGAACACATTTTTTATGTATTCAATATCATCTTGATTCAGTGAACCCTCGTCAGCGCCTGCATCCAACATCAGTACAATGTCTTCTTCAGAAACAGTTTCTTCCTTTTCATTTGGGTCAATACCGAAAAGACGAAGTATTCCATTTGTAGAAACTGTAAGAAGCCATATAATAGGGCGGAGCACTGCAGTAAGGAAGGAAACAATTCCGCAAAAGCTGGCAGAAAGCTTTTCCTTATGACGCAATGCAATTCTTTTTGGAACAAGCTCACCCAGAACAAGAGTAAAGAATGAAAGTAAAAGTGTGATAACGACAACCGAGATGTCGTTTACAAGCTCACCGTGGTTTGCAAAGAAGGAAATCTTCTTTACAAGAAAGCCTGAAAGTCTTTCGGCAAAGTTATCGGCAGCAAAAGCAGAGCCTAAAAATCCCGCAAGAGTGATGCCTATCTGAATGGTTGAGAGAAAACGTGTTGGGTTTTCAATCATTTTCAGCATTTTGACGGCTTTTTTATCGCCATCCTCGGCTTGCGCCTCTATCTTTTTTGAATTAAGGGAAATTACTGCAATTTCAGTTGCAGCAAAAAAAGCATTAAGCAAAATCAGTATAAACTGAAGTAGAAGTTGTTTAAACATTTGACTTGTTGTCCTCCAATTGTTAGTTAAATGTGATTTCCGTAAATTCAGATGCTAATTACGGTTATAGGCAATAAAGCTTAGCTTAAAGCCTGAATGATTGCATTTAACAGTGTTTTCAGTGACAATCAGGTCAAAGCAACTACTTCGGGGCAGCGGATCCACAAAACCAACTCCATTTCTATATTAGTAATTAAATTGTACTATAAATATATAAAATAGTCAAGAAATACCATATTAAATTATTGTGGAAAAATGAAACAATATGTGTTAATATATATATGGTGATGAAAAATGTCAGTAAAATTTAATGAAAATAAAGAAATAGTCGAGGCTGTCAAGGAAGGTATTAAGGCTAAAGGCGGTTATTGCCCCTGCCGTATTGAAAAGACTGAGGACACAAAATGTATATGCAAGGAATTCAGGGAGCAGATAGCTGATCCGAATTTTGAAGGCTATTGCCATTGTTTGCTGTATTATAAAAGTAAAGACTGATAAAAACCCGTCGAAGTTCACTTCGACGGGTTGAATTTTATGAATTTATTCCCAGTGCCAATGCGATATAGAATACAGCCACTGTAACCAGAGTATATATGACCATTGGAATAGCATTTATTTTTATAAGCTTACCTTCTTTGCCGGTTGTACCTATTGTTGCACTTGCGGCAACAGCATTGTTTATACATACCATATTACCTACAGCAGCACCGACACACTGCATCGAAATAATAAACACAGCGGGTAGGTCAAGCACTATGGCGGTGTTATACTGAAGATTTGAAAATAGATTCATAGATACCGTTGCCGAGCCTGAAACGAAGGCGCCCAGAACTCCGATAAAGGGAGAGATAAGCACATAAAGCTTTTCTCCGACCATAGCAAGAGAGTTTGCCATAGTATCCATCATACTCAGTCCGTCAGCATTTTTAAACTTCATAACCTCTACAAGTGCAAGACCGAAAAGCAACGCCATAGCAGCACCTGAAACCTGTTTTAATGTGGCTTTCCAGGACTCCTTTATCTGTTCTTTATTCATTTTGTGGATAAAGTTGGTAATCAGAGCGACAATTATGAAAAATGTTCCGGGAAGATATGCCCACTTAAAGCTCCAGTCAAGATTATCAAAACCAAGAAGGTTATTTATTTTCAGTACAAAGGGCGCACCGCTTGTCAGTAAATTCTTTATTTGGAGCTGAGGAATACGGGTTACAACCAGAATTAAAGCTATAAGTAGATAGGGAACCCAAGCTTTAAGAAGCGACATGTTTGATTCCTTAACAGGAGAAACCTTTGTTGTAGCAAGCCAATCTTTATCCCACTGAGCAGGATTACCGAAATCCCAGCTTGTTTTTGGTGTAAGGAAATTGTTTTTAGCAGCAATAACTGTAACTGCTATAGAAATAAGAGAGGCAATAAGAGAGGCAAATTCATAGCCGATGAAAATTGAAGTAAGAAGTAGAGGAATAGCAAAGCTGAGACCTGTGAAAATTGCAAAGGGTGCCGCCTTCAGTGCAGGCTTGAAGGATTTTTCCTGTCCGAATATTTTGGTTGTCATCATAAGAACGATAAGCGGAAGGAAAACTGCCATAACAGCGTGGGGAAGGGCAGTCCAGAAAGCAAAGCCTGAAACAAATTCCTCATTACCGCCAAGACCTAAAAGAGATAATGCGGCTGTAACAGGTGTTCCTACAGCACCGAAGGAAACTGCAGTGGAGTCAAAAATAAGGGCTATCATAGCAGCAGCTAAGGGTGGAAAGCCGAGACTTACCATAAGCGGTCCTGCAAGGGCGGCAGGGGTTCCGAAGCCTGCTGCGGCTTCAATAAAAGAACAGAAGGAGAAGCCTATTATACAAGCCTGTACACGCTTGTCAGGGCTTACGTTCATAAAGCCTCTGTTAATTGCCGAGGTGGCACCTGAGGCCTTTAATGTGTTCATTACAAGTATTGCGCCTGAAATGATTACGAGTACATCAAAAGAACTGAGCATACCGTAAATAGAGCTTCCAAGCAGTGACATTATATCAATATCCCAAAAAAAGAAAGCGAAAATCCCTGCCGCAATCCATGAAATAAGCAGACAACGTCTCGCAGGCCAGTTAAATACCATCATAAGAATAAGTGTGGCTAAAATAGGAAGAAAAGCTAAAAGCGCTAACATTAAATAACCTCCGAATAAATGAAAAAAATTTTCATTTGATGCCTTAAAAAAATCCCAAAGACTACAGCCTTTGGTAAAAATATTGACAGTAAATATAATATTATACTTAAAAGAATTTGCCAACACCAAAAAGCTGTCCAAAAATAAAAAGAGAGTTATTGAAATAAGTGCGAAATACGAGCCTTACGTTGATGAAATTAATCCCGCTGTTATGCACTCTGCTACAATGAAACGTAGTCTTTCGACTATGCTTGATGGATATTCAAAAGCGCCGAAATATAATACTTCTTCTATGCTTAACTGTGCATTCGGAACTGCCGTAGACTCGGTTCTCGCGGTTAAGGAGCTTGTGTTTGACACTAAGCAAACCACCCTTGCTGAGCTTAAGGAGTCTCTTGCAAACAACTGGGAGGGTTATGAGAAACTAAGACTTAAGGCTCTTAACTGCCGTCTTAAATACGGTAACGGAGTTGAGGAGGCTGATAGATATGCCTTTGCTATAGCTTAACCGATAAAAACAAAGCCAGTAGTGCTGATAGTAGATAGAACACCTGTAGAGTGGGAGAGAGAACAAGAAAGTCTCTCAAGTAGAATCCCAATATTAAATTATATGTAAGTTCTGTGGCTAAGAAAATAATTCTTGTTTTTGTTGTCTTCATTTCGAATCTCCTTTATGTACGAAATCCGTTGAAACGAAGAAGTGGCAGTATAAGAGACTAACTCCGTACTGCCACAAACAAAGGCTATTTAACATCTTTTAAGAAAACAACAAACCCGAACGTTTCACCGATTGGTAAAAGGTTCGGGTTTG
>JBGUVH010000020.1:0-4210 GCA_045134215.1 Acutalibacteraceae bacterium | reverse complement strand
CATACCTGTGGGCAATCACCCTGCACTGCCAAAGGACATTCCTCCGCCGCTTCTTCGGGAGCATCGTCTTTATCAGGCTGACTGGCTTCTTCGTTTCTATGGTTTTGAAGCTAACGAAATTTTGGCAGAGGGGGAGTCCTTCGACCCGCTTTTAGACCCGAAATGCAACTGGGCAATGAAAAACATCCATCTTTTCCCTGTTGAAATCAATTCTGCCCCGTACGAAATGCTGCTGCGTGTTCCGGGGATAGGTGTCACCTGCGCAAGAAGGATATACCGCGCAAGAAAGGCATGTCAGCTTGACTTCGAAGATTTGAGTAAGCTCCGCGTAGTGCTTAAACGCGCAGCTTACTTTATAACCTGCAAGGGAAAATACATGTATGACGCATTCAGAATGAACGAGGATTTTATTTACGATTCTCTTGTCCACGGCAGTCCTATGCTTCCCTCTGTAAGACAAATGCAGCAGCTTTCTTTTTTTGACGGAAGCTATGACTCCCTGCTCCCGCCGCCTGTTGAAAGGCTGACTGCGGCAAACGGGCAGTTTTAGAGTACACAAAACAGTTTTTTAATTCCTGCATAGAAAGAAGGTATTAAAATGGATTACAATACAACAATTGACGAATCTGACATTTACTATATATATGACGGCAGCTTTGACGGATTGTTAAGCGTTATATATACTGCCGTTTATTCGCGTATTACCCCCTGTGGAATAGGGGTGGAAAAGGATTTACAGTTTGCATTTGAAACGCGGTATGTGGAGGTTTCCACAGATGAAAGCCATTCCAAAAAGGTTTACGATGCAATCTCTAAGAAAATAGGTGCTTTCGGTATGCGCCGCCTTTACTACGTTTTTCTAAGCTGTGCTCCCGAAAAAGATTTGATTATTTACAGATATATGATGCTGGGCTTTAAAAACGGAGAGCTGACAAATTCAGCACTTTCTGACGATACCGTTTCTGCTGCATTTAAAATAGCTGAAAATGTTTCACGTGAAACAGAGAAGTTTCGTCAGTTCACCCGCTTTTCTGTAATGAACTGGGGTGTTCAGTATGCCAAAATAGCACCCAACAATAATATTTTGCCTATACTGATGCCTTTTTTTATAAACAGGCTTAAGGTAATTCCGTTTGTTCTGCACGACGTCACGCACAACCTGTGCGGAGTTTATGATGCAAAGGAGTGGCACCTTTCATCAAGCGAGGGTTTAAAGCCCCCTGAAAAAAGCGAATATGAAAAAGATATAGAAAAGCTATGGAAAGCCTTTTTTGACTCTGTTTCTATAAAAGAAAGGCAGAATACAAGGCTACAAAAGCAAAACATGCCGTCAAGATACTTCAGGAGCGCATGGTCTGTAAGGTAATGGGCTTTTTTCTATCCCTTAACAAAAAAGCAGTTGCAAAATGTATATTTATGCAACTGCCTTTTTATTAACAATTATTTAATTACAGTTTTTCCGCCCATATAGGGAACGAGTGCCTCGGGAACGGTTATGCTTCCGTCCTCGTTCTGATAATTTTCAAGAATTGCCGCAACAGTTCTTCCTACTGCTACACCGCTGCCGTTAAGGGTGTGTACATACTGCGCCTTGCTGCCCTGACCATCCTTATATTTGATATTTGCTCTCCTCGCCTGAAAGTCTTCAAAGTTACTGCAGGAGGAAATTTCAACATATCTTCCGTATGAAGGCATCCATACCTCAATATCATACTTCTTTGCGGCAGTAAAGCCAAGATCGCCTATGCAAATCTGTACAACTCTGTAGGGAAGCCCCAACCCCTTAAGCACGCTTTCAGCATCATTTGTAAGTTTTTCAAGTTCTTCGTAGGACTCTTCGGGCTTTGCAAATTTAACAAGCTCTACCTTATTAAACTGATGCTGACGGATAAGACCTCTTGTGTCACGGCCTGCGCTGCCTGCCTCCGCTCTGAAACAAGCGGTATATGCAACGTGCTTTATCGGAAGCTGGCTTCCGTCGAGAATCTGTTCGCGGTACATATTGGTTACGGGAACTTCGGCAGTGGGAACAAGGAAATAGTCAGTATTTGCAACCTTGAATGCATCTTCCTCAAACTTTGGAAGCTGACCTGTACCTACCATTGAATTTCTGTGCACCATGAAAGGAGGAAATACCTCTGTATAGCCGTTCTTTTCTGTATGTGTATCAAGATAATAGTTAATTACGGCTCTTTCAAGTCTTGCCCCGAGGTCCTTATAAACAGTAAATCTTGTGCCTGTGATTTTTGCAGCGGTGTCGGAGTCGAGAATTCCCAAATCCTTACCTAAATCCCAGTGCGCCTTTGGTTCAAAGCCGAAATCCTTCGGCTCACCGAACTTTCTTATTTCGATATTATCCTCGTCGGTATCACCGTCAGGAACAGAAGCATCGGGGATATTGGGGATTGTAAGCATCATACGGTTAAGCTCGTCCTCAACCTCACGCGTTTTAGCATCAAGCTCTTTAATTTTCTCGGAAATTTCCTTCATTTCAGCGAAAACAGCGGTTGTATCCTTACCCTCTTTCTTCATGACAGGAATCTGTTTTGTAACCTCATTTTGTTTTGCTTTGAGACCTTCCGCCTCAAACAGAAGCGATCTTCTTTTGTCGTCAACAGCAATTATAGCATCAATATCAACAACTTCTTTTCTTCTTCCGAGATCCTCTTTAACTTTCTCGGTTTCTCCTCTTATAAGTTTAAGATCCAACATTTTTTAAAACTTCCTTTCAAGGTTTACTTTAAACGCCGCATAGGCTTAATCTAACAAATCAACTATTCTGGTTAAATCCGCAACGGAATAGAATTCAATTTCTATTTTACCCTTGCGGTTTCCTTTAATTTTAACCTTTGTACCATATTTTTCTGAGAGAGTTCTTTCCACATCGGGATATGCGCTTTCCTTTGAAGCACTCACCTTTTTCGGAGAAGCAGGCAGCTGCTTACCCATTTCCTCCGCCTGTCTTACATTAAGTCCCTCGGAAATAATTTTTTTCGCAGCCTGCACTCTCTTTGCTCCCTCGGGAAGAGCTAAAAGAGCCCTTGCATGTCCCATAGAAAGCTTATTTTCGGCAAGCATTTCTTTAATTTCATCCTCAAGAGAAAGAAGTCTCAGCATATTTGCAATATTACTGCGGCTTTTTCCCACCCTTTCGCTGACTTTATCCTGCGTCATTGAAAAGCGTTCCATAAGAGTTTTATAGCCAAGCGCCTCTTCAATGGGGTTTAGGTCTTCTCTCTGCAAGTTTTCTATAAGGGCAACCTCTGCAATCTGCAGCTCGTCATACGTTCTTACAATTGCGGGGATTTCAGTAAGCCCTGCAAGCTTGCATGCACGCCACCTGCGTTCACCTGCTATAATACTGTAATAACCGTTCTGCCCTTCAATTACAATTATAGGCTGTATTACACCGTGCTCCGAAACAGAATTCGCAAGCGCCTGCAGCTGCTCGCGGTCAAAATTCTTTCTCGGCTGGTCTTTTCTCGGCTCTACAAGGCTGGTTTTTATCATTTTTACTTCGCCCTGCTGATTTTGAAGAGACTCTTCCTCATTTATTGCAGTTTTTGCAAAAAGCGCGTCAAGCCCCTGTCCCAAACCTCTTCTCATTTTAATCCTCCTGCTCCGTCTCTATACTTTCAGCAAGTTCGCAGGCAAGCTCGGCATAAGCTTCCGCTCCCTTCGACGCTTTATCATAATAGATAACAGGTCTGCCAAATCCCGGTGCCTCCGAAATTCTTACATTTCGGGGAATTATGGTCTTATATACCTTTCCGGGGAAAAACCGCTTTACCTCATCAACAACCTGTACGGCAAGGTTTGTCCGCGCGTCGTACATGGTCATTACAATTCCCTGTATAAAAAGGGAGGGGTTAAGCGCTTTTTTTATTTTTTTAATAGTTTCTACAAGCTGACTTACGCCCTCCAGCGCATAAAATTCGCACTGAATAGGAATTAAAACACTGTTGGCTGCGGTCATGGTGTTAATAGTGATAAGTCCGAGTGACGGGGGAGTGTCAATAAGAATATAATCATAGCTTTCCTTTACCGATTCCAGACTTTCCTTTAGTCTGTTTTCCCTGCCCATCACGCTGATAAGTTCTATTTCCGCGCCTGATAAATCAAGATTCGACGGACAGAGACTAAGATTTTCATATTCGGTTTCTACAGCCACGTTTTCCATTTTTTCTTCATTTACAAGGCAATCATAAAC
>JBGUVH010000019.1:0-6418 GCA_045134215.1 Acutalibacteraceae bacterium | reverse complement strand
CGTTATTTGCTGCTTTACATAGCAAAGTCAGACCGTATTCGGTTGAATTATAACTTTTAAGCTGCAGTAAACCGTCAAGAAAAAATTTTCCGATAATACACTGTGCTTCAGCGTCATTTAAAGTTACGGCTGTTTGAAGTAGGTATAGCCCCTTTTGGAGTTTTTCGGGGGTACGACCACTTTCGAAAATCAACCTCTTCCCTATCTCTCGACAGGCTTCGGGGTTACTTATTATAGTATTATATTCATCATACATTGTTATCCCACCTATATAACACTAAAGTTAAGAATATTATAGCATAAATCTAATAAGAAATCAATGCGAAGCGTTGTATGATATCTGCAATTTGTTGCGGTATGTAATCGATTCGAAGAAAAAGTTCCTACGGAGATGCCATACACGCAATGCGTGATTACATACACCTTGCGGCGATTACATACCAATCCTTCGGATTGGATAAAAATAAAGCACTTCGTAACGAAGTGCTTTATTTTTTGGCGCTCCAAAAGGGACTCGAACCCCTGACCTACCGCTTAGAAGGCGGTTGCTCTATCCAGCTGAGCTATTGAAGCTTAGTTAAAAGAAAACCGTCAAAAAATTGACGGTTTGGAGCGGGTGATGGGAATCGAACCCACACGGCCAGCTTGGAAGGCTGGAATTCTAGCCATTGAACTACACCCGCATACTTGCGACCTTGATATATTAACATAAAATACATGTTTAGTCAAGAGTTTTTTTGAAAAAATTTTAAGCGCCGAAAAATTCGGCGCTTAAAACAATTATTATTCGTTGATAATAGCGATTTCGTTGTTCTTAACTGTTAATTTAAGCTTATTTATAGAATATGTGTTCTCATCAATAAGCATAGCTACTATCTTATCTTCAACATTTCTTCTGATGAAATTTCTAAGCTCTCTTGCACCGCTTTTTGCACCTACGCATTTTTTAGCGATATATTTACAGGCTTCAGCTGTATAAGAAAACTCAATTCGTTTATAAGACATAGCGGTTTTAATTTCGTCAAGCATAAGAGCACATATATCTGCAAGTGCTTTTTCGCCAAGTGGTGAAAAAACAATAACTTCATCAATTCTTGCAATAAATTCTGGACGCAAAAATTCGCTTAGAGCTTTTTTTGCTTTTTCTTCACTTGCCTGTGACTCAGATTTTTCAAAGCCTAATAATGAAGACTGCTTCTCACTTCCTGCATTAGAGGTCATTACAATTATAGTGTTTTCGAAATTAACTGTTCTTCCCTGCGCATCGGTTATTCGTCCGTCATCAAGTATCTGTAAAAGGATATTTAATATATCAGGATGAGCTTTTTCAATTTCATCAAAAAGAACAACTGAATAAGGTTTTCTGCGCACTTTTTCCGTAAGCTGACCGGCTTCATCGTAACCTACATATCCAGGAGGCGCTCCTATAAGACGGGATACAGAATGCTTTTCCATAAATTCCGACATATCAAGTCTTATCATTGTTTCGGGTGTATCAAAAAGCTGCTCTGAAAGCACCTTAACAAGCTCAGTTTTTCCTACACCTGTGGGACCTACAAAAATAAAGGAAGCAGGTCTGCGTTTTGTGGATAGCTGTACTCTTGAACGCTTAACAGCGGATACAACAAGCTCTACTGCCCTATCCTGTCCGATAAGTTTTTTAAGAATCTCTTCTTTTAAATTTTTAAGCTTTGCAAGGTCGTTTTCCTGTACCTTTGATGCAGGAATGCCTGTCCATAGCTCAATGACCTTTGCTACATCCATATCGGTTACAACATTATCAGATGCAGGTATATAAAGCTCACTAGCCTGTTTCTTATATTTTTCTAACTCGAATTTAACAAGTGCCAGCTTTTCGTAGTCAGGATTTTCAACTTCGGCTTCAAGTCGATCGATTTCCATCTGAGTTTCAGCAATTTTCTTATTCGCGATATAAAGCTGATCTACCGCAGTGTTAGCAAGACTTGCACAGGCACAGGCTTCATCCATAAGGTCAATGGCTTTATCGGGAAGAAATCTGTCATTAACATATCTTTCAGAAAGTCTGACAATGGTTGAAATTATATTATCAGGGATAGTTACATTATGATAGCCTTCATAATATTTTTTAATGCCGTGAAGTACCTTTTCTGCTTCTAATAAAGAAGGCTCTTCGATAGTTACAGGCTGAAATCTTCTCTCAAGAGCGGCATCTTTTTCGATGTATTTCCTGTATTCCTTAAAGGTTGTAGCGCCTATAACCTGAATTTCTCCGCGAGATAATGCGGGTTTCAGTATATTAGCGGCATTCATAGAGCCTTCTGCCGAATCACCCGCACCCACAAGATTATGAATCTCATCAATAAACAGTATTATGTTCTTAGCCGCTTTTATTTCTTCAACTAATCCTTTAACTCTGCTCTCGAACTGACCTCTGAACTGAGTTCCTGCAACAAGACCTGTGAGGTCAAGAAGATGAATTTCTTTATCAAGAAGCCGTGCAGGAGCGTCACCTCGTGAGATTTTTAAAGCAAGACCTTCTGCAATAGCTGTTTTGCCTACACCAGGCTCACCGATAAGACAAGGGTTGTTCTTGGTTCTTCGTGACAGGATCTGAATTGTGCGGTATAATTCCTCTTCCCTGCCAAATATTTCATCAAGCTGACCGTTTTTTGCTCGCTCGGTTAAATTTGTGCAATACTGCTCAAGAAATCTTTTCTTTTTACGTTCACCCTTCTGGTTTATTTCCTTATTGTTTTGAGTGGATTTGTCACCTTCCGCTTCATTTTTCTTAGCACCTGGAAACATATTGTTAAGAAAAGGAAATGCAGGAGCAGTACCTAAATCGAACATATCCCCGCCATCTTCTTCGTTCATAGACATAATTTCCATAAACTGATCGCTCATCTGCTCAATTTCTTCATCACTTATATTCATTTTGCCAAGCATATCGTCAATAGGCTTTATACCTGCGGATTTAGCACAAACAAGGCAAAGTCCTTTTGGCTCATCGTTTTGTTTCATAGCGTCAGAAATAAACACAACAGCAGGACGTTTCTGACATTTATAACATAATCTCATATTTTATTCCTTTCAAAAAATACCTGTGAAAAATTTAAATAATATAGAATTATCTAAAACAGCTTTAGTAATTAGTTTAGCTTCGTCACCGCTTAAATATACTGCATATTTAAGTACAAAGCATACAACAATCAAAATAATACAGCCTGTAAAAGCTCCGAAAACTCCGCCCAGTAGCTTATTGAGTCCGCCGAGAAAGCTAACCTTGATTATCTTATTGATAAGCGAAGCGACAAAATTTAAAGCAATAGCAAGAATTATAAAAATAATAAACATTGAAATCGAGGAAATAACCTTTACTACTGCAGGAGAAACAGATTTCTGTACAAAATCCGTTGCACTGATTATGCTGCCTGTATCCAAATTTATTCCGAATGTCTCCGCATTATCTGCGATAAAATCAGGAAGCGCATCCTCTATGCTTTCGGATGTTCTGCTAATAGCAGAATCAACCGACCTTATAACAGCGGGTTCCACAAATTTATCATTAACGAAGGCTGCAAATGGTGAAGAAAGCGCAAAAGCAAGATAAGCGGCAACAATAAATGCAACCAAAGACAAAATAACCTTCATAGCGCCCTTTTTCATACCGATGAAAATGCATATAAGAATTATGGCAACTAATATAATATCAAAAACAAAAGATAACATAAATAAGACCCTCCTACTCAAGACTGATTTTTGAAATATTGTTATGGCTTATAGTAAGACAACCACCTGAAGATGTGGGAACAATTCTGACAATACCAAAGGTGGTATCCCCTGTTTTTGCTATATTTCCGTCACTGTTTATAAGAAATACTTTATTACGGCTCAGCACCATAATGTTTTTGCCGTATATAACAAAATCATCAACACTACCGTCAAAATCAAAAGAAGAAATCTGTTCTCTTTTGTTGTTATAAACAGTAAATGTGGCGTTACCGTCATTATGTTCACGGGCTGATTCAATAACTGTATATTTGTTGCTGGATTTAACGCCATCAACACTATACGGTGTGGTAAAGGTAGTAACCGAATGCTTTTTCCAAGAAATAATGTCACAGAAATTCTCACCGATTACAGTAAAGCTTTTGGTAGATGTAGAGTCAATTCCGTATATCAAAGCATTGCTGTATTCTTTTTGGAAAACAGGGTCGGGTGAGTTAAATTCAAGAACATACAGCTTACTGTTGTAATTACCGTTGTTAACGCCCAGTGTGCATAGAGCAATCTTTTTACCGTTTGAGGAAACAGCAACAGCATTAATTATTTCTTCAGGACAGTACCACTGATAAATAACTTCACCGTTTTTGTTGTAAACAGTTACCATTGATGTATAATTTTGCGATTTTGTAGCAACAGCAAAATATCCGTTTCTGGATATATCAGCACCCAGTATATTATACTCACAGTCAAAATTTAATAGTAACTGCTTTGCGTTATAGATTTTTACGCCTTTACCATTCTGGTCATAAACAAGGCACCTTGCCTGACTTTCCACAGCAACAGGAGAAGAGAAACCGTGAGCATCACTGTAGGAGAATTTACCCTGCTTTGAATAGCAGGAAAAGTCGGAATCAGATAATACAAATACACTATTATTTTTAAACGAGACATTGTATGTTTCAGAACCGTTCAGAGTTACAGGTAATTTTGAATTAAAAGAAAAGGTGGCAGTGTAATTTGAAATAAGCTCGGAAATGCCTGTAGGAGAAATAATTGATATCAGAGAAACCGAAAGAACAATTGCACCGATAAGCGATAAGGCGACAATTCTTTTTATCCGAGAGGACTTCTTTTTTCCGTGCAAAATTGTGAAGGATTGTTTTTCTCTTTGTGGCTTCGAAGACTTGTTGCCGCTGTTTTCTGAACTCATTATTATATTTTCAGAACGGTTTTTAAAAGCCGAATGTCTTCTTTTTCGTTTATTTTTTAAATATTTAGGCATATTTACACCTCAATACAGTACTTTGTTAAGAAATAGAGCTTTAGCGGGAGCGGTAGCACCGCCAAGCGATCTGTCACCGCTTTGAAATATTTTCTCAGCAATATTTTTATCACACTTCCCTGTTCCGACAGCAATACAGGTGCCGACTAAAATTCTCACCATATTATATAAAAAACCGTCGGCAGTAATTGAAAAAATCAAAAAATCACCGTCTTCGGTTAAACTGCACTTGCTAACATTTCTTACTGTGTCAGTGACGGTGCGCTTAGAACACGAAAAGCCCGAAAAATCGTGTTTGCCGATTATGGTATTGCAGAAAAATCTCATATCCTCAACCGACAACTTTCCCGAATAGTTATAGCTGTATCTTGAATTAAAAGGGTCAGAAATTTTACGTCTGTCAATACGGTAAATATAATTTTTGCCTAAAGCATTGTATCTTGAATGAAAATCATCTTTAACTTCTGTGCAATCAATAGCTCGTATGTCACTTGGTAAAACTGAATTAAGACCGTTTACTATTCCTATAGGCTCTATTGGATTTTCAAGGTCAAAATGACAGTAAAATTCATTAGCGTGAACACCTGAATCGGTTCTGCTGCAGCCTGTTACAGCAGGTGCATAGCCGTATAAGATAAGCATAACGGATTGTAGCTTTTCCTGAACAGTTATACCGTTAGGCTGAACCTGCCAACCGTGGTAATCGGTACCGTCAAAAGATATTTTCAGCAAATAGCGTTGCATAGTAATCACCAAAAAAAATCGTTAAAATGATAAGCCCTGCCCAAAAAACAGAAACAGCACAAACAGCTATATCTCTTTTGTGGATTTTAAGCTGCTTCATACGCTGCTTTCCCACACCGCCGTTATAACACCGACATTCCATAGCTTCTGCTAAATCATAAGCTCTGCGTACAGAAAGAATTATAAGCGGTATTAAAATAGGGGTCAGCGCTTTTATTTTAGAAATCAGACCGCCACTTTCTATATCAGCGCCCCTTGCCTTTTGCGCATTGATAATTTTCTGAGTTTCTTCTATAAGTGTAGGAATAAAACGCAGTGCAATAGTCATCATCATTGTAAGAATATGCACAACAGTAGAAAGTCCGATAAATTTAAGTGGCAGACAAAGCCGTTCGATAGCATCGGTTAAATCGTTAGGTGTTGTTGTATAGGTAAGCGAAGCACTTACAAAAATCAGTAAAGTGATTCGAAGTGCCATAAGCACAGCCCGATAAATACCGCCTGTAGTGATGTTTATAATCCACCAATCCAAAAGAACAGCGCCTTCTTTGACATATAAGGAGTTAATAACTGCGGTAAAAATCAGTATAGGTAAAATCGCCTTTAAATTTTTGAGATACAGCGTAAAAGGTATTTTTGACACAGCCATTATCACAGCAACGAAAGCAATGGATAATGCCATAG
>JBGUVH010000018.1:0-6587 GCA_045134215.1 Acutalibacteraceae bacterium | reverse complement strand
CGGTCCAAAACCAGAACCGAAAAGTCCCCAAGCATTTTCGACCATTGCCATAATGTTAGATGCCCAGGCGTTAGTTGCTTTAAGTCCTGAAAGCGAAATGAGTAATGCTATTACAGTAACAACAAGAACAACTAAACGGCCAACCCAAAGAAGCTCTTTTTCAGAAGCTTTGTTTTTTCTTAAGATAGGCTTATATATGTCGCTGGTGAAAGAAGAAGAGGCAACCAATAACTGAGAGTCCGCTGTTGACATAGAAGCCGCTATAATAGCAGAAAGAAGAATACCTGCGATGAAGGGAGGAAATACATCATCTACTATCTTAATAAATATGTTTTGCTGCGCACCTGCAGGAATAAGGGTAAGTGCAAGCGAAGTGCCGTCGGATAAGATATAGGTTCTTGCGATTATCGCAATAGCTATAGCGGCGCCAAGAGTAAGAATTACCCAAACGATAGCAACGCTGGCGGATTTTTTTATCATTGAAGATTTTTTAATGGACATAAATCTTACAAGGATATGAGGCATACCGAAGTATCCAAGTCCCCAGCCGAGTCCTGAAGCAATATCCTGCCAACTTGAAGTGAATGGATTGTAATTGAATGCTTTTACACCTTCTGCAAAAACGCCTGTGTATGTGTTATCGAAGTTACCTACAACCGACATGATAACAGGAACGGCAAGAAGAGCTATCAGCATAAGAATACCTTGGAAAAAGTCTGTCCAACAAACAGCTTTGTAACCGCCCATAAAGGTATATACAAGAATAATGACGGCAAAAATAATCATTGCAAGCTGTTCGCGACCTTGGAACCAAGGAATAACGGAACAGAAAACAGCGGTTCCTGCATTAAATGCGGAGGCAACGTATATAGTAAATGCGATTAAGAAAATAACTGCACATATAACCTTTAGCGCGGGGCTTGACGAAGCAAAACGGTTGGTAAGGTATTGTGGCAGGGTGATGGAATCCCCAGCGGTTTTAGAAAAACGACGCAATCTTTTTGCGATGATAATCCAGTTAAGTGCAGTTCCTAATGCAAGTCCGATACCAATCCAAACTTTTCCCATACCAAAGGCAAGTATGCTTCCGGGGAAGCCCATAAGAAGCCATCCGCTCATATCGGAAGCCTGTGCGCTCATAGCGGTTACCCAAGGGCCCATTGATCTGCCGCCAAGGAAATAATCTTTTTCACCGGATATGTTTTTTGATTTTATGAAAAAGTAAATTCCAATAGCGAGCATTGCTACAAAATAAATAACGAATGCTGAAATTTTCATAAATATAAACTCCTTTGATTTTATTAACAAAAAAGAGTATAACACAAACTAAAATATAATGCAATACAGAACAAAGTACAGACTAAACTCTGTACTTTGCTTTAAAAAGAGTTAAAATTGAAATAAAAACTGATAGACTAAAGTATATACTAAAAATAATACAAAAAATAAACTTCAGTTGTTTTCGATTCTTTTTAGGAAAAATGGGAGAAGGGAGGCAGCAGAATCACTTAAGGAGTAGTCGCCGTTACAAAGGCACCAGTCATATATAATAGCTCTTTCACAAAAGGCGTAATACTTTACTATATCGTTTACTGACTGGGCTTTAGTTATCTCTCCCTTTTGCTGACCGTCAAGCACAATTTTGCGGAGAAGTCTGTAGTAGACACGGTTGTGGTCAAGAAGCTGCTTCTCTGTTTTTGTTACAAGCTGTGTTGAATAAAGTCTTTTAATCAGCTCCAAATCAACTGTATTTTCAATCATTTCAAAAAGCTGACGATTGAGGTAAAGCAAAATATCAATACTGTTCGAGTTAACATCAATGCTGTTTTCAAGCTCTTCATATTTTTCATCGAAAAGATAGGCGAGAGAGCCGAGCAATGAATCCTTGCTGTCAAAATAATGATAAAAGGAACCCTTGGATGTACCTGACAGGGTGATTATTTCATCAACGGTTGTATCCTCATAACCCTGCTCGTAAAACAGCTTCCACGCAGCAGATACAATTTTGCTTTTGGTGTTTCTAAAGTTTTTGTTTGTCATAATGGCACTCCCACAATAATATACTTTATAAATAATAGCATATAAAAGAAAAATTTACAAGTTAAAACCAAAGGGACGCTTATGGGACATCTTGTTAAGTATAATGATACTTGCAAGGAAGAGATTAAAACTTTTTGAAAAAAGTGTTGACAAATCAAAATCCTTGGTATATAATAAAAATACAGAAAAGAACAAATGTTCTTTTAGGAGGAAATTAGTTATGAATGCTTATATTATCAGTGCTTTAGAGATAATTGTTGTCGGCTTTACCGTTTGGTGTCTTTTCCACGAAAACGCTCTTGTTAAGTTTGAAAAACGTATTGCAAGGTGTGTGCGCCGCCGTAAATTCAAGGTTATTAAGGGCGGCAAAAATCTGGGTAAATTTTACGCATGAGTCTTGTTGTCAGTATTTGTGTTCCTTTCATTATTAAGAAGGCGGGAGAAATAAAACTCCCGCCTTCTTAATTTTTGTTAAAAAATAAAGCCCGAAAAAATCGGGCTTTAAAATTATTTGTTGATTTCTATGTAGGAAACTACATCGCCAACAGTTTTCATTTTTTCGATTTCCTCGTCTGGAATATCGACGCCGAATTCATCTTCAAGAGCCATAAGCATTTCTACAATATCAAGACTGTCTGCATTAAGGTCTTCGCCGAGTCTGGTTTCAAGGGTTACAGTTTCGGCATCAATTTCCAACTGTTCGGCAATAATTTCTTTAAGTTTTTCGAAAATCATTAAAAATGCTCCTTCGTAGTAATAATATGTGTTATGCACTGTTGCGTACAACATCTATACAAATAATATTTAAAAAAACTCGGTTTGTCAATAGTTTTTTGCAAAACCGATGCTTTGCTTCTAAATTGTTGTTGCAAAATGGTTTGTTTTATAGTATTATATTAACGATATTTATTGTAATATGGTGATATGAATGGCTAAAGAAAAACTTGTAAAAGAAATCACATCTATGGATGAGGATTTTGCGAAATGGTACACTGATGTTGTGTCCAAGGCTGAGCTTATGGATTATTCTTCTGTAAAGGGCTGTATGATAATACGTCCTTACGGCTGGGCTATTTGGGAGAATATTCAGAGAATTATGGACGGTATGTTCAAGGAAACAGGACATGAGAATGTATCTATGCCTATGTTTATTCCCGAAAGTCTTCTCCAAATTGAGAAGGATCATGTAGAAGGCTTTGCGCCTGAGGCTGCTTGGGTAACTCACGGCGGTAACGATAAGCTTGAGGAGAGAATGTGTGTAAGACCTACCTCTGAAACACTTTTCTGTGACCATTATAAAAACATAATTCATTCTTGGCGTGATTTGCCAAAGCTTTATAATCAGTGGTGCAGTGTTGTAAGATGGGAAAAGACAACCAGACCCTTCCTACGTTCCCGTGAATTTCATTGGCAGGAGGGACATACTATCCACGCTACTGCCCAGGAGGCACAGGCTGAAACGATCCAGATGCTTAATATCTATGCTGAGTTTGCCGAAAAATATCTTGCTATTCCTGTTATCAAGGGCGTAAAGACCGAGAAAGAGCGTTTTGCAGGGGCAGTGGATACATACACTATAGAAGCTATGATGCATGACGGTAAAGCTCTTCAGAGCGGTACCTCTCACTTCTTTGGTGACGGTTTTGCCAAGGTTTTTGGAATTCAGTATACAGATAAGGATAATAAGCTTGCTACTCCTTTCCAGACCTCTTGGGGCGTTTCTACCCGTCTTATAGGTGCAATAATTATGACTCACGGAGATGACAGCGGTCTTGTTCTTCCCCCCGCAGTTGCACCGATACAGTTAGTTATCGTTCCTATTGCTTCTCATAAGGAAGGTGTAACCGAAAAGGCAACCGAGGTATATGAGAAAATGAAAAAGGTTTGCCGTGCTAAAATTGACCTTTCTGAAAATTCACCCGGTTGGAAGTTTGCTGAGTATGAGATGAAGGGTGTGCCTCTTCGTCTTGAAATCGGTCCCCGCGATATTGAAAATAATCAGTGTGTAATTGTCCGCAGAGATAACGGTGAAAAAATTGTAGTAGGCCTTGACGAGCTTGAAGCAAAGATTCCCGAGCTTCTCAGTGCTGTTCACGACGGACTTTATGAAAAGGCTTTTGCTAACAGAAGCGAAAAAACTTATGTAGCGAAGACTATGGAAGAAATTATAGATATAGCTGAAAATAAACCTGGTTTTATAAAAGCTATGTGGTGTGAGGACAGAGCCTGTGAGGATGCTCTTAAAGAGAGGGCAGGTATATCCTCAAGATGTATGCCTTTTGAACAGGAAACCCTTTCGGATAAATGTGTATGCTGCGGTAAACCTGCGAAGAAAATGGTTTATTGGGGTAAAGCGTATTAACAAAAAACCGCTATCGAGAGATAGCGGTTTTTTAGGGACTAGGGATTAGGGGGGATAGTGCTTACATTATATATACGCGTACGAGCGCGTATAATACCTAAATAAACGGTTCGTCAAAATACACAAAAATGTGCTTAAAAATTCTACAAATTTCGTTATAAAATTTTTTCTTCTTTTTTAAGAAAATACTTGCAATACTAAAGCGTATGTGTTATCATATCAAGGTACGCGAGTGGCGTACTGTCATGCGATGATGTGGGAGGTGGCTGACCATAGAGTCAGGAAATTTCCACGGAGTATGTCCGATTTGAAACCGGGCGAACAAATAACCTCAGACGATAAAGCATAGTGGGATAACTTGCGAACCTGCTGTGTATCCGGATTCACCTCAACCCCAGTGATCCGGTTTTATAATGGACCGTGATGAAACACACGGCACAGTGTGAGGTAGCCCGCCAAACTAACAAGGAGGCGACAAAAATGGCAGTAAAAGAAAAGATTCGTATCAGAATCAAGGGTTACGACCACGCGCTTGTAGACCAGTCCGCAGAAAAGATTGTGGAAACCGCTAAACGTACAGGTGCAAGAGTATCGGGTCCTGTCCCGCTACCTACTGAAAAGGAAGTTGTAACCATCCTTCGTGCAGTTCACAAGTATAAAGACTCCCGTGAACAGTTCGAAACCAGAACTCACAAGAGACTCATTGACGTAATCAGACCTTCCAACAAAACTGTTGAGGCTCTGACAGGTCTTGAGCTTCCCGCCGGCGTTGAGATTGAAATTAAACTTTAATCTTTGCCGTCAGTGGTCATGTTGGGTAACCCCCCAACCAATAACTACAAGGAGGAAAATAAAATGCAGAAAGCAATTGTAGGCAAGAAGCTTGGTATGACTCAGCTTTTTGACGCAAACGGTAATGTCATTCCCGTAACTGTTATTGAAGCAGGACCCTGTGTTATTGCTCAGAAGAAGACAGTTGAAAATGACGGTTATGAAGCTGTACAGTTCGGCTACGGCGATCTTAAGGCTTCTAAGGTAAACAAGCCTATGAAGGGTCACTTCGCAAAGGGTGACGTTGCTCCTAAGAAGGTTCTTAGAGAGTTCCGCTTTGACGATATGAGCGCTATGAATGTTGGCGACATCATCAAGGCTGACGTTTTTGCTGAAGGTGACGCAGTAGATGTAAGAGGTACCTCTAAAGGTAAGGGCTATGCCGGCGTTGTAAAGCGTTGGAACTTCAGCCGTCTTAAAGAATCACACGGTACCGGCCCTGTACATCGTCACGGCGGTTCTCTCGGTGTTATCGACCCTGCACGTGTTTTCAAGGGCAAGAAAATGGCTGGTCACTTAGGTAATGAGCGTGTAACCGTTCAGAACCTCAGTGTAGTAAAAGTAGATGCTGAGAATAACATCATCGCTGTTAAGGGTGCCGTTCCCGGTCCCAAGGGCGGAATTGTTATTCTTTTCGACAGCGTGAAAGCCTAAGGGAAAGGAGATCTGAATTATGCCTAATATAGCAGTTTTGGATATGGCAGGTAAGAATGTGGGCGAAATCACATTAAGCGACGCCATCTTCGGAATCGAACCTAATGCATCTGTTATGCATCAGGTGGTTGTAAATTATCTCGCTAATCAGCGTCAGGGCACCCAGTCTACCTTAACCCGTACCGAAGTTTCCGGCGGCGGTAAAAAGCCTTGGAGACAGAAGGGTACAGGCCATGCTAGACAGGGCTCTACCAGAGCACCACAGTGGACTCACGGTGGTATTGTTCACGCACCGAAGCCACGCGACTATTCTTATGATTTAAATAAGAAGGTTAAGAGACTTGCATTAAAGTCTGCTCTTTCCGATAAAGTTATCAGCGGCGACCTTATCGTTCTTGATGAGTTCAAGGTTGAAGGCTTTAAGACTAAGAGTGTTGTTGATTGCCTTAAGGCTATTGAGGCCGGTAAGAAAACTCTTATTGTTCTCGAAGATAACAACGCTTTTGCAGTAAAGAGCTGCTCTAACATCCCCGGTGTTAAAACCGCACAGGTTAACACCATCAACACTTACGATATTCTCCACGCTGATACTTTAGTAATCGCTAAAGGCGCTGTGGGAAAAATTGAGGAGGTGTACGCATAATGAAAACCGCACAGGATATCATTATTGCTCCGGTTATTACCGAAAAAAGCATGTCCG
>JBGUVH010000017.1:0-3009 GCA_045134215.1 Acutalibacteraceae bacterium | reverse complement strand
CCATCGTAAGTCAATGCTCAGAGGCATGGTAACATACCTTTTGGAAAGCGGCAGAATAGAGACCACCGTTACAAGAGCAAAGGAAGTCCGTGCAATGGCTGAAAAAATGATCACCATCGCAAAGACAAATGACCTTCACTCAAAAAGACAGGTTTTGGCATACGTTACTAAGAAGGACGTTGTTAAAAAGCTCTTTGATGAGATTGCTCCCAAATATAAGGACGTAAACGGCGGTTATTGCCGTATTATTAAGACAGGTCCCCGTCGCGGTGATGCTGCAGAAATGTGCATTATTGAACTTGTTTAATAGTACAAATTAATAAAGAGAAAGGTTGTCCGGAAGGGCAACCTTTTTTGCATTGAAAGAAGCTGTCGTTTGTGTTAAAATTATTTCATAAAAGAGTAAAGAAGTAAAAATTATGTATTCTCTAAAGTTGCCACAAAAAGTCCATAACAAACCTATATGATAAAGCTGTAAGGAGGAATGAATTATGTATAAGATACTTTTAGCAGATGACGATTTCAATATAAGAGAACCCTTCAGTGACTACCTTACGGCAAAGGGATTTTCTGTAGTGACAGTGAAAAACGGTGCTGAGGCTGTTTCTTTTGCCGAAAAGGAAGGCTTTGATCTGATTTTACTGGATGTGCTTATGCCTGTAAAGGACGGACTTGAAGCCTGCAGAGAAATAAGGGAATTTACGGATGTGCCTATTCTTTTCCTTTCAGCCTTAGGGCAGGAAGAAAATCTGCTGAAGGGATACAAATACGGGGCCGACGATTATATGGTAAAGCCCTTCCCTTTATCGGTTCTGTGCGAGAAAATCACTGCAATCATAAGACGCAATAAAGGACTAAAACAGGATGATTCCATAGAAGAATCAGGGGTAAGGATTGATCTGAAAAAGAGGATGGTCTTTGTGGGAGAAAGAGAAATAAGACTGCCTTTGAAGGATTTCAATCTGCTGTTACTACTGATGCAGAACAGGGGAACAGTTTTAAGCAGAGATGTTATTATAAGTAAAATATGGGGATGGGATTTTGACGGTGACAGCCGTACCGTAGACACCCATATAAAGCGAATCAGAAAGGCTCTGAGGGAGAAGGCTTATCTTATTATCACTACCTCGGGAATAGGTTATTCTTTCAAAAAGGAGGAGTAAATATGACAAGGAAGAAAATTTTTTCAATGGTTTTGGCAGGAATAATGCTGTTGTTTATGACGGCATCGGTGCTTAATTTTGGCGTGGCTAAGGAGCAACTTGCTTCGGATTATCACCAATTCTGTAATAAATTATATTACAGCTCTGATACTTTCCGTGCCTACGGAGAAGAGCCGGAGAATTATGATTTTAGGTTGGCAAAGGCAGGATATACTGAGACCGAAACACTTCTTTATAATATAATACAGTATGCGTATACAGATGAGGATTTTCCATGCGCTGTTGCTGTGGCAGACAGAGAGGGAAACTTATACTTTGCTCCGAGAAATTATTTTGTGGCATACTTTGAAAAAAACGGACAGATTCTCAAATATGTTATCAGTATAGATGAATACATTACCGAGGAGTTTATAAAGGAATTCAGAAAATTTTCAAAAGGAAATTTTGTTTTTGTTGATGATTTGCAGGTTTATGATGATGGAGAAAGGATTATACCCGTGTCGGCTACCTTTAGTTGTAAAGGTAATACAAAACTCTTCGTTTTTTCCGATCATCCTGCAAGCAATTTAAAAAGTGAATATCAGAATTACTGTTATTTCAACGAGGTTAACAGTTCTGTATATAACAGAAAATATTATGATATGCTGGAAAATGAAGTCAGAGACCGTTATGAAGAGGTTATGGCCGCTGAAAATCCCTGGAACGGCGGAGGAGCTTACCTTAGTGCGGAAGAGGCTGTAGGGGACAATTTAATATCCTTTGGGGATAATAAGGACTTTAAGATGTTCTTTGCATCAAAGTACAACATTTATTTGGATGCGCTTTTTTCCGATGATTTCCGCTATCTGACGATTAATCTTGCTGTTATGTTCAGTATAACGGGTGCTATATTCCTTTTCTTGTGCCTTAAGCTTTTTGCTAAAAGTAAAAAGCTCGAAGAAGCCAAAGCTACCTTCATTTCCGCTGCATCCCATGAGCTTAAAACACCCATAGCCGTAATACAGAACCGCTGTGAATGCCTGATGGAAGATGTTGCTCCCGAAAAAAAGGACCGCTACCTTAAGGCTATTCACGACGAGGCGCTTCGTATGGACAGCATAGTGGCTTCCCTTCTGAACTATAATAGAATTACTCAGCTTACTCATATCGAAAAAGAAAAGTGCGATTTGACTGAGCTTTTAAGGCAGGAGATAAAGAGTTATCTTGCCTTCGCACAGAAAAGGGGAGTTATCTTTGATGTGTCAGGTATAGAACGTGACGTCTGCGCAGTATGTAATGCGGGGCTTATGAAAATGGCTATAGATAACTATCTTTCTAATGCTGTGAAATATGTACAGGGCGAAAAGAGGGTTGCCGTAAATCTTCGCAAAAAAGAAAAAGGCTTTATATTTGAGGTCATCAATGAAGCCGATGAAATCAGTGCAGCCGATGCGAATGAAGCCTGGCAGGAGCTTTCCAAGGGTGATAAATCAAGACAAAGACAGGGAACAAGCATCGGCATGGGACTCGCCATCTGTAAAAGGATATTCGAGCTTCATGACTATAAGGGATACAGCAGATATAAGGACGGAAGTGTTACCTTCGTTATAGAAGGAAACTAAGGCGTTTTCTCGGCAAAGTATACAAAGATAAAAGAAAAATTTATAAAAATCGTTTGTGAGCAAATGCTATGAAAATCGAAGAAAATCGAAGGAAAAACGAGCATTAAAAATGTAAATTAAAAAAATACGAAAAAGGTGTTGACAAAGGAAGGGACTTGTGGTAATATATCCGAGCATTAAAAATAATCTAATGGAGGAAAAAGTTATGTCAACTTATATGCCCAAAGCAGGCGACATCACCCGTC
>JBGUVH010000016.1:0-2688 GCA_045134215.1 Acutalibacteraceae bacterium | reverse complement strand
TCTGGAAACATCAGCCTCCACATCCACAATATATGAGTTCATACCAAACAGACCCACACTGCTAACTTTTGCAAACATAGCTTCACCGCCTCAAATACATATATTTTGATTATACCACAGTCATTTACATATTTAAAGAGAAAAAACACCTTTTTTAAGGTGTTTTTGATTTATGATTAAAATAATACAATTTTCCGTATGCTATTATTTCTGCTAATACGCAAACAGGCAGAGCTGCAAAAATATCCACAACAGAATGTTGTTTAACAAAAGCGGTAGACAGGCAAATTGTAATACATATCACAGTTATTACTGTTTTTAAAATAATTGATACATCCTTTTCCTTAATCCATGCAGAAGCTATTCCTATAGAATATGCAACGTGAAGCGACGGGCAAACATTAGTAGATGTGTCTACAGAATATATGAGGCTTAACAGCTCTGTAAAAATATTGTTTCTCTCAAACTCGGTTGGTCTTAAATCCTGACGGTTTGGAAAAATAATATATATTGCCATTGCAACCACCTGAGTCACAATAATAAAGGTCTGAAATTTTTTAAAGCCTTCTGTATTATATAATGCAAAATACAGCAAGGTTAAAACTATAAGCAGATACCAGAAAACATAGGGAATCACAAAGAACTCGCAAAAAGGCACAATATCATCAAGAACGCTGTGTATCACATAACAATTTTCGTGCGGTATAAAACGCTCGGTTATAAAATAAAGGAAGAAATAACCTATCCAACCTATAAGATATTTAAGGTGCGAGAACCTTTCTTCATTTATTCTTGATAATCGAAATTCCCTATAGTCAACTACAGGCTTTTTCATTATTTCACTCCTTATTCACTGGATAATATTTTTTGTTCACATTTCTGTATGGAACAACCGTATGTTTAGGAAGCTCTCTGGCTATAGCAGTTATCTCATTCATAAGATATGTACATACCTTTTCGCGCTGTGTATCAATATCCGCCTTATTGTCAAAGGTAATGCCTTTTCCAATAAAAACCTTTTTAAGTCTTGGCGCAATATACATCGGTATAAAACACAAATTCTTGCCTGTCTTTTTATAGTATAATCTTGCTATATCTATAAATCTGTCTTGAAAATCAAATACGATATTATTTCTTTCAACATCATGCTCAGGAAAAATAACAATACCGTTACCCTCGGAAAGTTTATTTACTGTTGTTTTAAAGGTCGTATACAGTCTTTTATCCTTGTATACGCCAATAGTTTTAGCATTATTGAAAATAAGAACCGATAATGGAGCAATGAGATACGAAACAATTTTGAAAAACCATCTCGAATAAACAGGCTTACGCGACCAGAAATCACTAAATGCATAGCTTGGAACACTTTTCAGATGCATCATTTCACCAATACACCAGGTATAACACCTGTCACTGAGAAACAGCTCACTGATAATAGGTCCATGCATCTGAGAGTGATTACCGACAAGGACAAATTCACCGTCAGGTAAGTTTTCCTTTCCTACCACTGAAATTTTGGGATAAAACACCCTGACTAAAAATTTTATCACCTTAAATAACGGTGAGAATTTTTTAGCTCTCATCAAATCATTCCCTTTACATTATCTGTTAAGATTTTACAGCAAAAATATGAACAAATCAATAACAATAATGGTAGAAAATATGATGGCAATATATCGCTAAAATTCAATTAATTATTGCTTTTTCATCTGCCGCAAAAATAGCAGTACTGCTAATACGAGCAGAACGGTGGCATATCCTAGAACCCACCATATATGAGGAAAAATACCCACAAAATCTCCTGCAAGTACAGCACGCTGCATATCAACAGCGTGAACAAACGGAAGTGCGTAAGCAATCCTCTTAAAAGCTCCGCCCACAAGTTCAAGGTCAAACCAAACACCAGACACCCACGCTGAAAGATTGGTAAGCAAAGCGCCGCAGATACCACCGACCTGCTTATCGGTAAATACGCTTCCGCAAAGAAGTCCCAAGGCAATGTATAGGACTGAAACAGGAATGATAAAAACAATAGCATATAAAATATTTACCGTAATATCAAGTCCAAGAATAACGGCGGCAATATAGCAAAAAAAGCACTGCGCAACAGCAATAGGTAAGATAGGAAGCGTATAACCAAGAATAAAATCCGTAGGAGTCAGCGGTGTTGTATATAAACGCTGAAGCAGTGAGCTACCTCTGTCCTTTGCGATAATAGTTGCTGAAAATAATGTCATAAAGGACAATCCGAAAACTGTAATGCCCGGAGTCAAATGCTGTATTTCAAACAGCTTTACGGGAATATTGGCTTGTATAGCACTCAGCAATATAATCAGCACAAGGGGAAAGCCGAGTCCAAAGAACAGATTTAACGGGTCCCTGATTATTTCTTTAGTATTTCTGTTTGCAAAAGTCATCATTCTCATTCTGCCACTCCCCTAACGATACGAATAAAGGCTTGTTCAAAATTATCCGTTCCTGCTGTCATCTTAATCTTATCTGCGGTATCACAAACAAGTAGCTTACCGTCCTTCATAATAGCAATACGATCAGAGAGCGCCTCTGCTTCCTCCATATAATGAGTTGTGAGAACAATCGTAATTTTCCCTTTAAGAGAACGAATCAAATCCCATAAATCACTTCGTGCGAGAACATCTAAACCAAGCGTAAGTTCGTCAAGGAAAAGAA
>JBGUVH010000015.1:0-15919 GCA_045134215.1 Acutalibacteraceae bacterium | reverse complement strand
TCGCTTCCCAGTGCGCCCATAGCTATGCCTACATCGGCTCTCACTATAACAGGAGCATCGTTAACACCGTCACCCACAAAAGCCACTTTTTTATCTCTTCTCATTATTCTTTCAAGGATTACCACCTTATCCTGCGGCAGAAGAGAGGCGCATACCGTATCAATTCCCGCCTGCGCGGCAATTTTCTCTGCCACCTCCTGCTTATCCCCTGTCAGCATAACAGCTTCCTTTATACCCAGAGCTTTAAGCTTTTCTATTGCCGATACAGTTTCGTCCTTAATTTCATCAACAAGGGTAATACTTCCCGCGTACTCCCTGTCTATAGCAATATGTATAGTAGATGCACCCTTGTCCTCGCAGAAAATTCCTCTGCTGTTCATAAGACGGCTGTTTCCTACGGCAACATTGCGGTTTTCTACCTTACCGCAGATTCCTTGACCCTCTATTTCCACTATATCACTTACAAGAAGCTTTTTGAAATTTTCGTCGGCAGCAGCCACAACTGATTTTGCCAACGGGTGATTGCTGTACTGCTCCACAGCCGCACATATTCCGAGAAGAGCCTTGTTATCGAGTCTTTCACTTTTAATTTCAGAAATTACGAAGCTTCCTTTTGTAAGGGTTCCGGTTTTATCAAAAACAAAGGTTTTACATTTTGAAAGGGTTTCCATATATCCCGAACCCTTTATAAGTATGCCCTTTGAGGAAGCCGCACCTATTCCTCCGAAAAAGGACAGCGGAACAGATATTACCAGAGCGCAGGGACAGGATATAACGAGAAATACAAGTGCGCGTCGTATCCATTCGTAAGGATTATCTGTAAAAAGCTGAGGGATAACCGCTATAAGAAACGCCGCCGCCATAACAATAGGAGTGTAATACCGCGCAAATTTTGTAATAAACCGTTCGCTTTTTGTTTTATTAGCAGTAGCGTTTTCCACCAAATCGAGAATTTTTGATACCGAGGACTCACTGAAAGGCTTTGTTACCTTTATTCTCAGTGCGCCGCTAATATTTACGCAGCCAGCCAGTACAGTGTCACCCTCTCTTACATCCAAAGGCAAGGCTTCTCCTGTCATTGAGGAGGTATCTACTGAGCTTACTCCACTGACTACTTCTCCGTCAAGAGAGATTTTTTCCCCTGCAAACACCTCTATAATTTCACCAACACCAACTTGGTTTGCAGGAACTGTTTTGGTTTCATCCCTTATTACCCGAGCAGTATCGGGACGTATATCAAGAAGCGCGGCGATATTTTTTCTGCTTTTTCCAACGGCGCAGGACTGAAAAAGCTCTCCCACCTGATAAAAAAGCATTACCGCCACGCTTTCGGTATATTCCCCGAGAAATACCGCGCCTACAGAGGCAACTGTCATCAGAAGATTTTCATTTGCAAATCTTCTGTACCTAAGCCCCACCACCGCCTTGGTTATAACATCGTAGCCGATAGCAATATAGGCTGTAAGATAAAGCGCTGCCACAAGGGTCTCGTTTATATTCTTTACCGCTTTATCAAGCACAATGGCAAGAACCAATACAAGTGAGGCAAAAATAATGCGGTAAAGCATTCTTTTTTGCTTTTTTGTCATTAATCCACTACCACACAGTCAGGTTCAATTTTTTTGATTATAGCCTTTATTTCCTTCATAATATCATGAAATTTATTATCATCTGCCTCAATAGTCAGCTTCTGAGCAATAAAGTTAACGTTAGCGAAACTGACTCCGTCTATTTTTTTTATGCCCTCTTCCATTTTTGCGGCACAGTGCGCACAATCAAGGTCTTCCAGCATATAAGTTTTTTTCATATATTTTCTCTCCTATTCTTCGATATGTTCCATACCATTATTTATTATTGTTGTGACATGATTGTCAGCAAGGCTGTAAAAAACCGTTTTTCCGTCACGCCTGAATTTTACAAGCCGCGCCTGTTTGAGAATTTTCAGCTGATGTGATATTGCGGAAATTGTCATACCGAGAAGTCCTGCTATATCACATACACACATTTCAGCCCTGCTCAGTACATAAAGTATTTTTATGCGTGTAGAGTCCCCGAACACTTTATAAAGGTCTGCCAATGCATAAAGCTTTTCTTCCTCAGACATTAATTCCCGTACTTCATTTACAACACTTTCGTGAACATGTATAAATTCACAGGAAGGTATTTCAGCCACAGCACTCTCTCCTTTCAACATTTGAATAACTGTTCAATTATTAAAATCATTATAATATTTTTGTCGGGTTGTGTCAACTCTTTTTTAATTGATTTAATAAATTATAAGTGTTATACTATACTTGTATTAAAAATTTTAAGAGGTGCAATATGAAGCTTAATTACAAAAGAACTATACTAATAGGACTTTCCTTTATGTCGATACTTGCCTTCTGGCAGTTTTACGATCAGGTTATTCCCTATCTTTTAGAGTCTACCTTTAAGCTTAATACCTTCTCTGCAAATGCCATTATGTCTATAGATAATGTCCTTGCTATTTTTATGCTTCCACTATTTGGTGCAATATCCGACCGCACTAAAACTCCCCTTGGAAAACGCACACCCTATATACTCTTTGGCACACTTGTTTCCTGTGCACTGCTTATAGTTTTAGGTGTATTTCATCAAAAGGTCAGCTTCTGGGGCTTTTTTATTACCCTTATGGCACTGCTTGTCACTATGGCGGTTTACAGAACCCCAGCTGTTGCATATATGCCCGATGTTACCGAAAAGCCACTAAGAAGCAAGGCTAATGCTATTATTAATCTTGTAGGCTACTTAGGCGGAATTTTCTCCACCGTTGTTATGATGTTTATGCTTAAAAGCGAGAAAAATGCACAGGGAGAAAGTGTTTACAGAGCCGACCAGTCCTTTATGCCCGTTTTTATTGTTATATCAGCCTTTATGCTCGTAAGCGTTCTTATAATGGTGTTTACAACAAACGAAAATAAACTGTTAAAGGAAACAAATATTAAGGATGAGGAAGAGGAGGATATAAATAAGGGTAAAAAAATGCCCAAGGCTGTACTCAAAAGTCTTGTTTTCATTCTCTTATCGGTATTCTTCTGGTTTATGTCCTATAACTCTGTTACCACCGCTTTCTCAAGATACTGCGTAAATATCTGGGGCGTAGACCTTGGCACCTCCTCAAGCTATCTTTTAACAGCCACAATATCTGCTATTATAGCCTTTGTACCTCTGGGTTTTCTTTCCTCAAGGGTTGGAAGAAAAAGCACGATTTTAATAGGTGTCGCTCTTATGACCGCCTGTCTTTTTGCCGCAATATTTATAACAAAGCAAACCCCTGTTATGTATCTTATTTTAGGTCTTATCGGTATCGCTTGGGCGGCAATAAATGTAAACTCCTTCCCAATGGTTGTGGAAATGAGCAGTGGTGCTGATGTAGGCAAATACACAGGTATTTATTATACCTTTTCTATGGCAGCGCAGATAACCACTCCCTTGCTTTCAGGCTTTATTATTGATAACCTTGGTCTTGGCTACAGAGCCCTTTTCCCCTATGCAGTAATATTCGCCGCACTTTCCTTTGTTACAATGCTGTTTGTAAAACACGGTGACTCAAAGCCAATAAGAAAAAAAGATTTACTTGAGAGCTTTGATACGGAGGACTGATAATGCCGTATATAATAGGTTTAATTCTTGTTTTTGGTCTGCTATTTTTGTTTCTCATTTTCCCTTCATTAAGAAAGCACAATGACTTAAAAGTTTTAAAGGGGCTTTATATTGCACACCGAGGTCTTCACGATATAGCAAAGGGTATTCCCGAAAATTCCATTCCTGCCTTCAGAGAAGCTATAAAGTATGGTTTTGCTATTGAAAACGATATTCACCTTACAAAAGACGGGCAGGTTGTGGTTTTTCACGATGACGATATGAAGCGTATGTGCTCACTTGACAAAAAAATAAAGGATATGACCATAGAGGAAATAAAAAAGCTGCGTCTTTTAAACACCTCATTTACCGTCCCCACCCTTAAAGAGTGTCTTGAAGAAATTGATGGTAAGGTTCCTCTGCTTATAGAATTCAAATACGACGGTAATAGTAAAGCCCTTTGCGAAAAAGCAAATGAAGTTCTATCAGAATATACGGGCAAATACTTTGTGCAGTCCTTTTATCCCCAAAATCTTTACTGGTACAGAAAACACAGAAAGGATATTTGCCGAGGTCAGCTTTCCTGTTCCTTTAAGGGAGAAGCCTTTTATAAAAAGCTTTCAGGCTGTTTGCTGTTTAATTTTATCTCCCGTCCCGATTTTGTTTCTTACGAGCATATTGACGAAAAGCATTTTTGTAGACGTTTAGTAACAAGGCTTGGTGCATTTCCTGTAGGTTGGGTATTTAAAAACAAGCAAGAAATTGATAAACAAAAAAACAATTTTCACACCTACATATTTGAAGACTTCATACCTGAATAAAAAAAAAAACAGTGCGCATTCAGTGAATGCGCACTGTTTTTATTTTTTAACAGGGGACGGGAATTGAGCCAGTACAATAGCCGCAAACATTATTATACAGCCTATTATTTCTCTTTCTGTCATTATATCACCAAAAAGTGCACCGCCTATGGCAGCAAACACAGATTCAAAGCTCATAGCAATAGAGGCAAGAGTGGGGTTATCACACATCTGCTGACCGATTATCTGCAAGGTATAAGCAACACCGCTGCTCATTACACCTAAAAACAGTATAGGAAGTGCTGCGGATAAAATATTGGACAGACTCGGTTCCTCGAATATAAACATAAGCACAGTAGAAAGCACACCGCAAACGAAAAACTGAATACTTGACAGCTTTACAGAGTCCACCCTGCTTCCAAGTGTATCTACACAAATTATATGACAGGAAAAGGAAACCGCACACAGCAGCATTACAATATCCCCTGTGTATATTCCGCCGACCTGACCTGAAAAGCACAGAAGATAAAGTCCCACTACCGCAATAAACACACCTGCCCACAGGGTAACCGATGGTTTTTTACGCATAAATATTTCAAGTATAGGCACAAAAAGTATGTACATAGCAGTAAGAAAACCTGCTCTTGCACTTGCAGGTGCCTCTGGCGGATATGCCGCAATACCGAATTGCTGTAAATTAACCGAAATACAAAGCAGAACTCCGCATACTGTACCTGTTATCAGCAACCGTTTTAAATCGGACTTTTCTCTTGGGATGAGTGTTTCTTTTTTCTTTTTCGATACCACAAATGCCACAGGGATAAGTGCAATACTGCCCACAAAGGAGCGTACTGCATTAAGTGTGAAAGGCTCGATTCCCTTAGCATTAGCAATATCCTGAGCCACAAAGGCAAGTCCCCATATAACCGCCGCCATAAGCAATACAAGACTGCCTTTTAAATTATTTTTCTTCATATCAGTCACCTAAAATATAATGTAGCATATTTCACAAAGATATAGTATAATAAAGAAAAGTGAAAAAAGCAAGAGGGAGTGTACGTGTGAAAAAATATATTCTTGCCATTGATGAAGGCACCACCAGTGCCCGTTCTATTCTCTTTAATAACAAGGGAGAAATAGTGTCTGTTGCACAAAAGGAATTTACGCAGATATATCCACAGCCAAGCTTTGTGGAGCATAACCCTCTTGAAATATACGCCAGTCAGTATGCCACAATGACCGAGGTTGTACTGCAAAGCGGAATAAACCCAGAGGAAATTGCCGCTATAGGTATAACCAATCAGCGTGAAACCACAGTATGCTGGGAAAAGGCTACAGGCAAACCCATTTATAATGCTATTGTATGGCAGTGCAGACGCACCGCTACATTTTGCGAGGAGCTTAAAGCAAAGGGCTATGGCGAATACATAAGAAACACCACAGGTCTGCTTATTGACGCTTATTTCTCCGCAAGTAAAATACGGTGGATTCTTGATAATGTAGAGGGCGCAAGAGAAAGAGCCGAAAATGGTGAAATTCTTTTCGGCACAATAGACAGCTGGCTGATTTACAAGCTGACACAGGGCAGAGTTCATATAACAGACTATACCAACGCTTCCCGTACTATGCTTTTTGATATACATAAACTTTGTTGGGACAAAAAGCTGCTTGAAATTTTCGGTATTCCCCAGTGTATGCTACCAAAGGTTGTCAGCAGCAGCGAAATTTATACTACCATTGATTTTATGGGACAAAAAATTGCTGTCAGCGGTATTGCAGGAGACCAGCAGGCTGCCCTTTTCGGTCAGTGCTGTTTTTGTAAAGGCGAGGTAAAAAACACCTACGGCACAGGCTGTTTCCTGCTTGTAAACACCGGAGAAGAGGCTGAGCTTAACCAACACGGTATGCTTACCACCCTTGCCGCTTCCCTTAAGGATAAGCCTGTTCAGTATGCTAATGAAGGCAGTGTTTTTGTAGGTGGAGCTATAATACAATGGCTCAGAGATGAAATGGGGCTTATTGACGAATCAAAGGACAGCGAATACTTTGCGAAAAAGGTAGAAAACAGCGGCGGTGTGTATGTAGTTCCCGCCTTTGCAGGTCTTGGCGCACCATATTGGGATATGTATGCAAGAGGTACAATAGTGGGGCTTACCAGAGGCACAGGGCGAAACCATATAATAAGAGCCTGTCTTGAAGCTATTGCCTACCAGACAAACGACCTTCTTTGCGCACTTAAGGAAAGCGGAATTGAAATATCCTCTCTTAAGGTTGACGGCGGTGCCAGCGCAAACAATCTTTTAATGCAGTTCCAGTCCGATATATCGGGCGTAAATATACTAAGAGGAAAAAGTGCTGAGGCTACCGCTTTGGGTGCAGCTTTTCTTGCAGGACTTGCCGTTGGCTTCTGGAAGGATACAGACGAGCTTAAATCACTTTGCTCTGATTCCGATATTTTTTCACCATCAATTGACGACAAAGAACGAAATATACTTATAAAAGCCTGGAAAAAAGCTGTTGAAAAAGCAAAGGGCTGGGAGGAAGAATAATGACTGAACAATATATTAAAATTCCGTCCACAGACGGTATACACAGTCTTAACTGTAAGCTTTACATTCCCGATAGTGAGCCTATAGCTCTCTTTCAGGCTGTTCACGGTATGACCGAGCATCTCCAGCGTTATGATGCTTTTTTAAGGGCGCTTTGTCAAAAGGGATATTTATGCTTTATTCACGACCATTTAGGCCACGGAAAGAGTGTTAACAGCGACAGTGAGCTTGGCTTTATTTCAGAAAAAGACGGTTGGAAGCTTCTGGTTGACGATACAGATAGGGTTTATCAGACTGTTTCACAGATGTATCCTAATAAGGAGCATTTTCTTATGGGTCACAGTATGGGTTCTTTTGTCACCCGCCTTTATTTAAAGGAATACGGACAACACCTTTCGGGATATATTATGATGGGAAGCGGTAAAGGTAACCCTGTTGCCGATATAGGACTTCTTCTCACAAGGCTTATGGCTAAAGTAAAAGGCTCACATCATATTTCTAACTTTATTGACAAAATGGCATTCGGCAGCTATAACAACGGTTTTTCTGAGGGAGAAAAAGCATGGCTTACTACCGATGAAAGCATAAGACAAAAATATCTGGGAGACAAATACTGCACCTTCAGATTTACTGTTTCTGCTATGAACGACCTTATCCGTCTTAACAAGGAATGTAACCGAAAAGAGTGGTTTGCTTCCTTGCCTGAAAATGCAAATATATTTATTGTATCGGGAAGCTGTGACCCTGTAGGAGAGCACTCAAAAGGAATCACAAAGGTTTTTAAAAGCCTTAAAAAGCACAGCTATAAAGTAAAAATGAAGCTTTATGAGGATGCACGTCACGAAATACTTAACGATTTTTGCCGCGAAGAAGTCATTATTGATATTATAAACTTTCTTGACAATACTTTAGAAGAGTCATAAAATAAATACATAAACTATTTTCCGAAAGGAAGAAAGAAAAAATGAAACACGGATTTATCAAGGTTGGTGCAGGCTGTATAAAAACAAACCTTGCCAACCCTTTGGCTAATGCAGAGGAAATTATAAGGCTTATAAAGGAAGCCGACAAAAAAGGTGTAAAGCTTCTTACCTTTCCTGAGCTTTGTATTACAGGCGCTTCCCTTGGCAGCTTATTTTATAACGCCGCTCTTTTAAAGGGAGTTCGCTGTGCGTTGGATGAAATTATAAAGGCTACTGCCTACTCTGATATAACCGTTTCAGTCGGCGCTCCCCTTATGCTTGAAGGTAAGCTTTACAACTGCGCCGTTATAATAAACAGCGGTAATATTTTAGCTGTTGTACCAAGTGAAAAGCACAGTGATATTTTTGCTGTTAACAACGGTTCATTACGCTGTGTAACCCTGCTTAACGAAAGCGTTGCTTTTGGAAGTGACATTGTTTTCCGTCATACAAATTTTGAAAACTTTTCTTTCTGTGTTGCAGTGGGAGAAAATGCTTATTCATCATGCACTGCTACAATTAAGCTTAATCCTGTTGCCTCTGCTGAGGCTGTAGGCAAGGCAGAAAAGAGAAGACTTCTTGCAAAGGCAAGTTCACTTACCGATATATGCGGAATAGTCTATGCCTCCTGCGGTGAGGGTGAATCTACCACCGATGAAGTTTTCTCAGGTCACCTTATAATCAGTGAAAACGGAAAGCTTTTGTGTGAAAATCAGCCCTTTGACGAAAACAGATTATTAATCAGCGAAATTGATGTTGATATGCTCAGCTATGAGCGAAGCAAAAACTGTGATTTTTACACCTCTGACCATACCACCGTTTATTTTGACTGCAAAACAGAGAAAACCCTTCTTACAAGAAAGGTAAGAGAAAACCCGTTTATCCCCGATAATGAGGAAGAGCTTAACAGCCGTATTAAGACAATTCTCTCTTTACAGGCATCAGGTCTTGCAAGAAGAATTGAACACACCAATTCAAGAACCGTTGTAATAGGTATCTCCGGTGGGCTGGACAGCACCCTTGCCCTTCTTGTCTGCGCAAAGGCTATGGATAAAATAGGTCGTCCCCATACCGATATTATCGCGGTTACTCTTCCCTGCTTTGGCACTACTAAGCGTACAAAGTCAAATGCCATGCTTCTTTGTGAAGAGCTTGGTGTAACCTTGAGAGAAGTAAATATAACCGATGCTGTGCGTCAGCATTTTTCTGATATAGGTCACAGTGAAGCTGTTACCGATGCAACCTATGAAAACAGTCAGGCAAGAGAAAGAACTCAGGTTCTTATGGATATTGCAGGTGACTGTCAAGGCTTTGTTGTGGGCACAGGCGATATTTCCGAACTTGCTCTTGGCTGGGCTACCTATAACGGCGACCATATGTCTATGTACGGTGTAAACGGCGGTATCCCAAAAACCCTTATCCGCTGTATTGTCAAATATGTAGCTTGTTTAAGCAACGAAAAGCTTTCAAATGTTCTTTACGATATACTCGATACACCTGTATCTCCCGAGCTTTTACCAATAGACGATAAGGGTGAAATTTCACAGAAAACAGAGGACCTTGTAGGCCCGTATGAGCTTCACGATTTCTTCCTTTATTATATGTGCCGCTATGGCTTCTCCCCCGAAAAAATCTATAGACTCTGCGTATATGCGCTGTCACACAAATACAATGAAGAAACCATTAAAAAGTGGCTTAAGATTTTTATGCGCCGCTTCTTTTCACAGCAGTTCAAGCGTTCCTGTCTTCCTGATGGTGTAAAGGTAGGCTCTGTTTCCCTCTCCCCAAGAGGTGACTGGAAAATGCCCAGCGATGCACTTAGCACTCTATGGCTCAGAGAAGCTGAAAACTTATAATTTATAGTTTGCCTTTTACATTCTTTTGTGATACAATTAGAAAAATATGTTAGGGAGATTTGTAAGAATGAAAAAACGCGGCATAAGGAAAAAGCCTTCTTTTTCCTTTAATGTAGGTAACAATTCAAAAGCGGCTATTTTTACACTTAGCTTTGTGTTTTTATATCTTATTGCCGAAATTGTTTACAAGGTTAAAGTTGAACGACAGACTTGCACTTGGGAAATAATTCTGCTTTTTCTTATTTTTTCTGTTTATGAGATTTTTAAAAAGCTGTTTCATAAGGGAGAGCTTCCTAAAGACTTCACTGGTAAACCTCTGCCTGTTTCAAATGAAGCTAAGGATAAAAAAGCGCGAAACCGCTTCTATAAAAAAAGCGCTCTCGTTTATACCGTTATTTTCGGCGCAGTAACCGCACTTGCTTTTTCCAGCAGTTCTCTGCTTAGTAATGTTAATATCGGCTCAGAGCTGTATTTCAATATTGAAATACCTAATACTATTTTCTCAATGCTTGTTGCCGTTGTATTTATGCCCGTTGTATATATCTTTGCTTATATGATTGAGTTCTTATGGCACGAATACAAGATTTCACTTTATAAAGAGCTTCTTGCAATAAAGGAAGAAGAAGCGAAAAAGGAGCAGGAGCTTTTACTTGCTATGCAGGAGGAGGTTAAGAAAGCCGAAACGCAGACACCACCCGCCGCACCAAAACGCAGAGGAAGACCGCCAAAGACTAAAACCGACTCCCATAAAACTGAGGAAAAGACCGAAGCTGCAGCTCCTAAACGCAGAGGAAGACCGCCGAAAAGTACAACACAGGAAAAAACAACTGAAATATAATAAATATCCCCCCGTATAACGGGGGGTATTTCAGTTTCGGGCATAGCCCTAACCAATACTGGCTACGCACAAGTGCGTTTTTAAATTGGCCTGTCAGCCACGCAAGGAATACTAGCCACCAGTAAACTGGTTTATCAAATACCTTGGCTCCCTCTGACGAGGGAGCTGTTGAGCATTAGCGAAACTGAGGGAGAGAAAAGCAGCTTTTGTTACATTCTTTGCTTATTCTCTCCCTCCGTCTTTTGCCTCCGCAAAATCCACCTCCCTCGTCAGAGGGAGGCTGACAGATTATATTGTTTTTTATATAAATATATTTAATAATATTTGTTTATCGGTTAACCTCTATCCAACCACGCGACAATCGCGTGGTTTTCGTTATACAACAAAAACACCCGAGTTTATTGCTCGGGTGTTTCGTTTACTTTCGTATAAAATACTTCCATAACCAGCTGGAGAAGCTTGTCCTCATCGGGATAAAATTCAGCAAAGCCGTCCTCTCCTAACCTTTGCTCCCCTTCTATCTGTATGAACTGCAGAGATACCTGTTCCCTGTTTTTAAGAACAGAAGTGGCAAGATAGGTAACTCTTGCTACATCAAGGTTGGTAACCGCATTTTTTTGTACCTTATTATAAAGCTTTACAGGGAAAAGTAAATCCGACTTTGATTTCTCTATTACAGCAGATGTATACTTTTTAAGATAATCAAGCTGTCTTTCAAGTCTTAAAACACTGGCATCTACCGTTTTGTCGTTTCTTGCCTGAAGATATCCGAAAACATTGCTTCCCGTCAGCTTAATTTCTTCTCCTTTACGAAAGTTAATAACACAGCTGCCAGTTATATTTTCATTAGCTATTACTGTAATAGGGCCTACAGCATTATGAAGAGGGACTATAGATTTTTCGTCCACCGCAAAATAAGAGTTTACAGGCATACCGTAAAGAAGTCGGGATACAGATTTTGCTGTGTTATCAGCACTTTTCTGTTTTCCGTCTCCGTAAGCATAAGCAAGGCAAATCTGTGTTTTTTGGGTTTCCATAAAGCTTCCTGACGTTGTGTACAAATCCACGTCGGTGATAATATCCCTCGGAATTCCTATAACAGTAGTCTTGCCTGTTGCAGTATCAACAGCTATAAGATAAACAGCATCAGCCTGTCCTGCGCGTCCCACAACATAAGCGCCGTTGCTTTGCTTTCTTTCGTTGTCTATTCCCACACACAGCACAGTGGAAATATTTTTGTTATACTTATATTTCACCCCATTATATTCTACCGTATCGTCTTCTTCGTTAGTAGTAGTATCGCTGTTTGTGATAACAACGTCCTTTTCGGTCATATTAGCCTTACCGCTGTACCATACAGCCACAGCAGTTATAGCTACAGCTAAAACAACAGCAGTAAAGCTACATACTACGCTAAGCAGAATTTTAGTGCTTTTTTTCATTTTCTTTTTCGTTTCATTTTGTGAGCTGGTCATCAATAAGAACTCCCTGAACTAAATATCGGTAATCATCATCATTTATACAGGTGCTTAAGGTTATAATACGGTCATTTTCCGTAACCTGTGTTTCACTTCGTACATTTACTATAGTGGATTTGGGATTTTTAGTCATTTCTACATATTCCTTAAAAACCTGCTTGTCATCATAATTATAGGAATACAGAAGGTGTCTTGCATCAAATTTATATGCCGCATAAATTTCGTAAGTCAGAATATGACCCGGTGTGTAAATATAAATATACTTATTAGCTTCAAAAAAATCTTTATTGCGGAACTGATGGAGCGCCTTGAACATAGTTCCGTTTTTCATATTATGTCCGTAAATAACGGTATTAGGGTCGGTAAAATCCTTCTTATTAAGCTTTTGTGTGTAAATACAGCCTGCAAATTCATATTCACCGTCAATATTGTGGTTAAGATAAAAATTCTCAGGCTTGTCACCGCTTTGAAGGATAGGATAATCTACCTTTGTATCGGGAATTTTTATCCATGCATATACATCAGCATTTCTTTCCTGAAGAGTTGCAAAATCAATAGGATTATCGGGAAGCTCAGGCTCAGGTGTATCACTTACAACAGAGGAGTTGTCCAGAACAGGTTCAGGCTCAGGCGCAAAGTAAGGGGCAACAAGGTAGAAAACAAGCAAAGCAAGTGCGATAGCACTTACCGATATACCTGTTATAAAAAGAATCTTCTGTTTTTTGCCCATTATATATACTCCTTACAGTTTCTTACAAAAATTATAACACAATAATAAATATGTGTCAAACAGATAAAAAAATACCTGCCTTAAAAAAGGCAGGTAAAGTTTTTAATGTTTATTAGTTGAATGCACGCTTAGAAGAAACAGCAAGAGCTGCGCCGCCAAGAACGAGCATAACGAGTGTAGCTATAACAGAAAGGTTTACACTCTCACCTGTAAGAGGATTAACGGTATCCTTAGGAACATTGAAGTTAATTTCAACACCTTCATAAGCTTCAGATACATAAACTGTATCAGAAAGAGGCTTAATAACTACATTAATGTAATCACCCTTAAGAGATACTACTTCACCATTCTTTACAACGTAGTCAGTTCCTTCAACAGCCTTTGTGCCGTCAGGCAGAGTAACGCTTACGATTTCGTAATCGGTTCCTGCAAGAGCGGGAGACTTGTTGGGCTTGTAGAACTTCCAGCCTTCAAATTCACGATTGTCATTTTCAACAGGCTTAAGAGCAATAGTTCCATCCTTCTCAACAGTTACACGGTCAGCAACTGAAGAGTTTTTGCCGTCATTAGTTCTGTTAACGATAACCTCACGGAACTCAGTACCGCCGACACTCTTAAGAGCAAAAGCAGAAACAGAGAATGACAGGATTAAAGCAACAGTAAGAATAAGCGCAAATATTTTCTTCATAATTACTCCTCCAAAATAAAGTAGACATTATTGGTTGTAATCATTATATCACCACTTTTTTAAAATGTAAAGGTTTTTTTCAAAAAAATATTGATTATTTGCCAAAGTGCTGTAAAATATCTTTGAGGTGATAGAAATTAACATTAATGTTCCTTTTAAAACATATTTTTATGACTGTGTAGATTCTACCAATAATGTTTGCAAAGAATTAGCCAAAAACGGAGAAGCCTCTGCCCTTGTTATAGCTTATTCTCAAACAGCAGGCAAAGGAAGACTGGGACGAAGCTTTTTTTCTCCCGAGGGTACGGGTATATATATGAGTTTGCTTCTACGCCCCGCTTTTTCCCCTGAGCTGATTACACTTATAACCACTGCGGCAGCAGTAGCGGTAGCCAATTCGATAGAAAAGGTTTGTAATAAAAATACCCGTATAAAATGGGTGAATGATATTTACATTGATAAAAAAAAGGTTTGCGGAATTCTTTGCGAGGCAGGTTTTTCGGGCGGCGGCAATTCTTCAAATTATGTAATTCTCGGCATAGGCATAAATCTTTTCGCACCAAAAAACAGCTTTCCTGAGGATATTAAAAATAAAGCAGGCAGTATATTTGAAAGCACCATAGAGGAAAGCCGCCTTAAAGAAGCACTAATTGAAGAAATTGTAAACAGTTTTATAGAAATATATAATACTCTTCCTTCAAAAGCTTATATGAAGGATTACAGAGCAAAATCCTTTATTATAGGAAAAACAGTTAGCTTTAATAAGGATGGACAATTTTTTAAAGGCACAGTTCAGGATATAAATGACAATGCAGAAATTATTATACAGGCCAAGGATAAAACCGTAACGCTTTTCGCTGGAGAAGTAAGTCTTGAAATATAAAAAAACGACCTTTAAGGCTGGTTCAAGTTTAAATGCTTTGGCTAACGCCTATGTGCGACAATGAGCCAAAAGACACCTAAAAACCGCCCTTTAAGGCTGGTTCAAGTTTAAATGCTTTGGCTAACCAAAGCTTTTTATCCTTAACAATTTCATCAGGTGTGCCACAGGCAGCTACAGAGAAGACCATAGCAAGAGCCAAAAATATACATAGTAGTTTTTCTTTTTTATTCCTCCAATTTTCATCATATTGCAATTATATCACATAAAATATTTTTTACAACATTTTGTCACAATAACTTATAAAAATTCACCGCCAGAGCGTCACATCTCTCATTTTCAGGATGTCCGTTATGCCCCTTTACCCATACAATTTTTACATCGTGCTTTTCAAAAAGCTGTAAAATTTCTTCCCATAAATCCACATTAAGCGCAGGTTTTTTATCAGCCTTTCGCCAGCCGTTTTTTTTCCAAGAATAAACCCAACCCTTTTCTATACCGTCTGCAAGATACTTTGAATCGGTAGTAAGGGTAACCTTGCAGGGTTCTTTAAGGGCTCTCAGAGCCATTATTGCAGCAGTAAGCTCCATACGGTTATTGGTGGTTTCTTTCTCCCCGCCCGAAAGCTCTTTTTCAATTCCGTTATACCGAAGCACCGCGCCCCAGCCTCCAGGACCTGGGTTACCCGAACAGGCACCGTCTGTAAATATTTCAACCTTTTTCATATCAGTATTTCCTATAGCTTCCTATTACTTTACCAAGAACAGAAGGATTTTCGGGATAAATGGGGTCAAAATCAGGATTTTCAGGCATAAAAATCACCTGTCCGTTTTTTATGAGCAATCTTTTAACGGTTGCTTCATCACCGTCCATACCTATAATTATATCCCCTGTTCTGTATCCTGCATTTTTATCGGCAACAACAATATCGCCGTCCAGTATTCCTGCATCTCTCATAGACAGTCCCACAACGCGAAGGGCAAAAAGTCCCTCGGCGTCCTTGGCAGGATATGGAATATAATCCTCTATTTGCTCAACTGCAAGAATAGGCTGTCCTGCTGTCACCCTTCCAACAACGGGAACTCTGGCGGCGGCAATATTATCGGCAATCCTTATAGCACGGGAGCTATAGCTATCCCTTATTATGTACCCATTTTCCTCAAGTACATCTAAAATACCGTGAACGGTAGAGGTGGACTTTATGGAACAGGCGCTACAAATTTCTCTGACAGTGGGGGGCAATCCCTCTGCCATACTTGATACAAGGAAGCGATAAACCCTTTCCTGTTTTTCGCTCAGCTCAGGTCTTGACATATACATCCTCCTGACGAACATTTATTCTTTTTTAATATTAACATCTTTCTTCGTTTTTTTCAAGTGGAAACCTTTAATTATTTCACTTATTCCCAAAACGGTAAGAATTCCACCGAATATTTTTCCAAGATATTCTCCTCCGATAAGACGACTGAGATAATAACCGCCTAAGGCTCCCGCCATTCCGCAAAGGGCAAAAACAATAACCGTTTTCCACTTTA